>CP079859.1:3300000-3576804 GCA_019339365.1 Vibrio neptunius
AATACGGGGGATCTACAGTACCTTTCTCGTTGATGGTACGGTGACGCTCTACGGCAATAATACTGCGTATTATTGGCCACTTTTCTGCGAGTTCCTGAGATAGCTTTGCTTTCAGTTGAAACACAGTACGCTCTTCTTTACTTGGACAACAACATGAGCGTTTTTCGCCGCCATTTTTCTAATGTCTTACGCTGACAATGTAATGCATCAACGGTGATAATACTGCCCTTAACGTTAATAATATCAAGCATCTGCCGTACAACATTAATTTCGCCATTCTTTGTTTCTGTCGGTTTCTAGCTGAGAACAAGACCACGCTCTGTATCGTAGGCAGTAACCAGTTGTAGTGCCGTTTTGGGGTGAGAGCGAGAAGAACCGCAAAGTACTTTTCCATCGAAAGCGATAACCGGTTTACTCTGATTTTCTCTTTGCTCATTAATCCACAATGCGAGAGCTTCGAGTAAAGATTCGGCGACAACGGAATGCAATATTCTTGCGATGGTGTGCCGACGAGGGATACCGTGAGCAAATGGTCGATATTTTCTAAGCCATTCCAGTTTATGTTCGCCATAGGTTTCAATATCTTGCCAGCCCTCGCTACCAGCAGTTATGGCGCTAATGACAAGGAAAATAATGTCGACTAAATCATGCTTTTGATTGATGGATAACCGCGTATCTTCGACAACCGAAAGGTGTTCTATGAGGCTCAAAGTTGGTACCGATTTGTGGGTTTGAGCCTATTAGATCATCGTTGCTCACAAAGTGCGATCCCGCCCTATCCTAGTATCCAATAAATCGGTAATCTAAAATTAGATCAGTAAAGCGCTGCTAAATGCCCTGAATATCATTCCCCAAGAGCCCTCATATCATTTCTATTTAATTTACAAAAAAATTAGTTAAAAATATCTTTGACTCAAAGCCCCCCTACGACCTTTGTCTAAGAAACCACCAAACTTCCACCATAAATTATTTAATAATTTATAAAAATAAAACACATATCCGCGTCAGTATAAACAAGGAAATTAAAAATTTATATTTACAGGGAAATTAGCATGAGCCTTAAAAAACTATTAACCTGGGGGTTTGGGGTAACTTTGGCCCTTATATTGGTTATCTCCGTTTTCGCTTCATTTCGATTCTATCAATCCAATGTTGGGTTCAAGACATATCGTGAACTGTCATTAACCAGTGTCTATACAGGTCGTATTCAAGCGAACATTCTTGAGGCTCGTCTAGCCGCCTTGAAGTACATTCAGAACCACAATCCAGCAAACATCGCTACGCTAAATGAGCGTCTCAACACATCTATCACTTTAATAGCGGAAGTTCTCGACTCTCATATTTATGACAGCCACAAGTCCGAATTCGTCTCTATCAAAAATCAGCTCGAACAATATGAGCAAGGCTTTAATCAAGTCATCCAACTGGTTAATCAACGCAATCAGTTGGTAAAAGAGCAGTTGGATCCTGCCAGTCTCAATATGATAACGTCATTAACAAATATCATGAATCAAGCTGTGATTGAGGATGATTCAGATGTGGCAGTCAGTACGAGGTCCCTTAAGCAATATGTATTGTTGTCAAACCTTTATGCTTTGAAGTTCCTTACTAGCAATGCGCAAAGCGATGCGGATATTGCTATCGAAGAATTAGTCAAAGTCGCGCAAATCACAGCACAAGTTGAGTCGCAGTTGATAACGTCTGAGCAAATATCACATCTCAGTGTGTTTCAAGCATCACTCAAACAGTACCGCGAGGCACTGGCAAACGTAGTTACAACTATCAACTCTCGCAACCAAATCATCTCTGGCACACTGGATGTCATAGGCGCCTCTGCGGCGAAAAACATTGAAGAGATAAAATTGACAACGCAAGAAAGCCAGAACAGTCTTGGCCCTGAAATGGTCGAGCGCTTTTCTAATGCTCAGTGGACTATTTTCGTTCTTTCTGCACTCGTCATTATTATTGCATTGGGCATCGCCAGCGCAATTTATCGCAACGTACTAAAAGTAGTTGGTGGCGAACCAAGCGATATTGAAAAAATGGTCGCTGACGTATCTAAGGGTAACTTGTCCAAGCATATCCAGACAACGGGCAACGAAACCGGGATTTACGCCAACATCTTGCAAATGCGTACTGAGCTTCGCCGAATCATTGATGGCTTTCATCAGATCTCAGACAACGTGTCTTCGGCTTCAGTTGAGCTGTCGGCTGTAATGGAGGAAACCGAAAACAATGCTCGTCAGGAACTGAGCCAAATGGAGCAAATTGCAACGGCGATCAATGAGCTTTCAAGTACCGCAAGTGAAGTTAGCCAAAACGCAGCTAACGCTGAAAATTCGGCATCTCAAGCGTCCACCAATGTACATAATGGCGGTAACTCTCTTGATTCCTCTGATCAAATCGCGAGTAAAATTAACAGTTCGATTGGCGAAACCTCGAAGCTCGTTAACCAACTACAAGAGAACTCTGATGAGATTGGCACGGTGGTGGAAGTAATTAACTCTATTTCAGAGCAAACTAACTTACTTGCATTGAACGCCGCGATCGAGGCAGCTCGCGCAGGGGAACAAGGCCGCGGATTTGCTGTTGTTGCCGATGAAGTACGCTCTCTCGCAGCGAAAACTCAGCAATCGACCGTATATATTCAAGAAATTATCTCGCGCTTACAGATTCAAGCACAAGAGGCCAATCAGTTTATGCAATCTAACTTAGCGCTGGCTGAAGAGTCACGTAAATACAGTGAAGAGCTCAGTTCAGCATTTGCCTCTATTACTGAATCGGTTGGCTTAATTTCGGATATGAACACTCAGGTTGCCGCTGCCTCTGAAGAGCAGTCTGGCGTGACACAAGACATTTCGCAAAGCGTCTCCCTCACCTTCGACCTAGTCAACCAAAACGTCTCAGGTATTCAGCAAAGTAAGAGCGCCAGTGAAGAGCTCGCTTCTTTGGCTGTAAAACAAAAAAGACCTGTTACGCTTTTTCAAACTTTAAGACAAAAAAAGAACGGCCTGAGCCGCTCAAAGCATGTCAAAGTTTGTGCCTAAACAGAATATCGATGACCGAAGGCTAGCAAGTGAGAGCCTTGGTCATCATGACAGGGATACTTTAGAACTGGTCCTCTTCCGTTGAACCAGTCAGAGCCGTGACTGATGAGTTGCCACCTTGGATGGTGTTGGTCATCTTATCGAAGTAACCTGTACCCACTTCTTGCTGATGCGCAACGAAGGTGTAGCCTTTCTCTGCTGCTTGGAATTCTGGACGCTGTACTTTTTCAACGTAGTGGCGCATACCCTCACCTTGTGCGTAGTCATGCGCAAGTTCGAACATGTTGAACCACATATTGTGAATACCTGCTAGTGTGATGAACTGGTACTTGTAGCCCATGTCAGAGAGCTCTTGCTGGAATTTGGCAATGGTTTCTGCATCCAAGTTCTTCTCCCAGTTGAACGAAGGAGAACAGTTGTACGCAAGCAGCTGCTCTGGGTATTCAGCGTGAATCGCTTCTGCAAACTTACGCGCTTCTTCTAAACACGGGGTTGCCGTTTCACACCAGATGAGGTCAGCGTATGGTGCGTAAGCTAGGCCGCGGGAAATCGCTTGATCAATGCCTGCACGTACACGGTAGAAACCTTCTTGAGTACGGTCGCCTTGAATGAAGTCTTTATCGTATGGGTCGCAATCCGACGTCAGTAGGTCTGCCGCGTTTGCATCCGTACGAGCGATAACCAGCGTCGTTGTGCCTGCTACGTCAGCAGCGAGACGAGCTGCTACCAACTTCTGAACCGCTTCTTGAGTAGGTACGAGAACTTTCCCCCATGTGACCACACTTTTTCACTGATGCAAGCTGATCTTCAAAGTGAACACCTGCTGCGCCAGCGTCAATCATCGACTTCATTAGCTCATAAGCATTGAGTACGCCTCCAAAACCGGCTTCTGCGTCTGCAACGATTGGTAGAAAGTAATCGATACCGCCTTCATCCGCCGGTGATTTACCGCCAGACCATTGGATTTGGTCCGCACGACGGAATGAGTTGTTAATGCGCTTAACCACTGAAGGCACTGAGTCAACCGGGTAAAGCGATTGGTCAGGGTACATAGTCGATGCAGTATTGTTATCTGCCGCTACTTGCCAACCTGATAGGTAAATCGCTTCAATACCCGCTTTCGCTTGCTGTACTGCTTGACCACCTGTCAATGCACCCAAACAGTTTACGTAACCTTTCTTAGCATCACCGTTGACCAAAGACCACAGTTTGTCTGCACCGCGCTGCGCAATTGTGTTGGCTGGCACCATCGAACCGCGCAGTTCTACGACTTCTTCTGCTGTATATGGACGCTTTACATTTTTCCAGCGTGGGTTAGTTGCCCAGTCTTTTTCAAGAGCTTCGATTTGTTGGCGGCGAGTTAAATTAGTCATCGGTCTATCCCTCTTTTGATGAGCGCTTCTTATGTTATGTAACGGGCGCTATGTTTCCTTGTTCCTTGGCAGTACTTCCTGCTCTGCCGCAGACGATTCACGTTATTGTTTGAATATTTCGTCATTCCCTATAATGAGGTACGAGCGGAGTAGGAAATCTCTATACACTGTTGGAGATCCCCAACTCGGTCGTCCCTCCCTCTCGAGGATGACAGAGTTCTTTAATCCAAGTAGTCGTAACCTGGAATGGTTAAAAAGTTCGTTAGTTCGTCGCTGGTGGTCAATCTGGCCATCAGTTCAGCCGCTTCTTCAAAACGCCCCGCCTGATAACGTTCATCTCCAACTTCTGTTTTCACGACGTCAATTTCTTCACTGAGGTATTGTTCGAACAAGGCTTTGGTTACCACCTGGCCATTGTCGAGCGCTTTTCCATGCTGAATCCATTGCCAGATCGAAGCCCGAGAAATCTCTGCCGTTGCGGCGTCTTCCATCAAGCCGTAGATAGGGACACAGCCATTACCAGAAATCCAAGCTTCAATGTATTGGAGTGCCACTCGAATGTTGTGACGCATGCCCTGCTCTGTTCGTTCTCCTTGGCAAGGCGCGAGCAGATCATTGGCAGTAATTGGCGCGTCATCCGAACGATAAACATCAAGTTGATTAGTTCTCTCGCCCAGCACACTGCCAAACACTTCCATTGCCGTGTTGGCTAAACCAGGGTGAGCCACCCAAGTACCGTCATGGCCGTTATTTGCTTCCAGTGATTTATCGTTTTGAATTTTGTCGAGAACCTTTTGATTCTCCTGTGGATCTTTTGCTGGAATGAATGCTGCCATTCCCCCATTGCAAAAGCGCCACGACGATGACAGGTACGGATAAGTAAACGCGAATAAGCATTTAGGAACGGCTTATCCATGGTCACAACCTGACGATCCGGAAGGACACGATCTGGGTGCTTTTTCAGTGTTTTGATGTAGCTAAAGATGTAATCCCAGCGACCGCAATTAAGACCAACAATATGTTCTTTAAGCGAAAATAGGATTTCATCCATTTCAAACACGGCTGGCAGTGTTTCAATCAGCACGGTGGCTTTGATAGTACCTGTGTCTAGGCCAAAGTAATCCTCAGTAAAATGGAACACTTTGCTCCACCACTGCGCTTCTTTATGCGATTGCAGTTTTGGTAGGTAGAAGTATGGGCCGCTGCCCTTTTTCATTAGCGCTTTGTAGTTATTGTAAAAATAAAGCGCAAAGTCGAATAAAGCTCCCGGAATGATCTCACCATTAAACGTCACGTGTTTTTCTTTTAGGTGTAAACCACGTACTCGGCAGATCAAAACCGCTGGATCATCCTTCAACTCATATTGCTTACCATTAACAGGGTTGGTGTAGCTGATCTCGCCATCTACTGCGTCACGCAGGTTGATTTGACCATCTAACACCTTATCCCAGGCGGGGGACATCGAGTCTTCAAAATCCGCCATAAACACTTTCACGTTCGCATTCAGCGCATTAATCACCATTTTGCGGTCAGTAGGACCCGTGATTTCTACGCGACGGTCTTGCAGATCTTGAGGGATACCAAGAATTTTCCAGCTACCTTCTCTGATATCTTGTGTATCTTCGAGAAAGTCTGGCAGTTCCCCAGCATCAATACGTGCTTGCTTTTCTTCACGCTGAGCAAGCAGTGTATCGGTCTCGCTGGCAAACTGAGCACACAGAAGAGATAAAAAGGTTTGGGCTTCAACAGGGAAAATCGCCTGATGTTCTGGTGAAAGGGTACCAGTCACTTCAAGCATGCCTTCTTGGTGTAAGGTTTCTTGGGCTTCGGCTGTTGTTTTTTCTCTATCTGGTGTGTTGGCAAGCATATTCTCTTCCTTTAACGCTCCGATACAACGACAACTGTTATGGGTTGTATCAGTGGTTACTCTAATTTTTGAAGAGTTACATTTGTAACTATAAAACAACAATCAAACATCCTAATTGATCACTATCTTCTTCGTTTATTTTGTCTTGTGAGCTCTAACTTGGCTAACTTGGTTTGCCTTTTCAATCTAGACATAAGTCTTACAGAGCCTTCATTTAAACTACACCAACATACGGTAGAGCAAAAGGACTAATGTAGCCTAATGACTAAATTCAAAGTTTTATTCCGCTGCCTATAAGTTGTTGATTTTGATCACCAAAATGTAACCAGTTACGTAATTTAATTACAGTAAAATTAGAGCTGTAAAACCGTTTCAAACATGTGTTTAACTTGCGAGTAAATCAGGCATCGCTTTATCAGACAGGGGATTTCGTGGCTATTACGGAGGCGGGTCAAACAGAGTGTTTTTAGTGAGCTGTAAAATTGACACTGTGAAATTTCACAATTTAATGAAAGCTTCATCAAGATTTCTTTGTAAAATTTTACAAGTTAAAGTTCACCGACAGAATAAAATGCTAAAAAGCACACTAAAACTAGTGTGCTTTTGGAAGGTATCATCGAGATTTGGTCTAATACTTATCGCTAAAGCAGCTCTGATACGACTTGTGCCAGTTGATTAAAAGTATTCACTCTTGAAGAACTAGGGCGCCAAACTAGCCCAATATGGCGGTGTGCTTGCTGCCCAGGAGCATCAACAACCACTAAGTTTTGGTTATCAATCAACCCGTGATCGATTGCCATCTGGGGGATAAAGGTGGTTCCTAACCCATTGGCAACCATCTGAACCAAGGTATGTAAACTGGTTGCCGAGAATGGGTTAATCTTCTCTTTCTTAGTCAGCTGGCAAGCAGAAACGGCATGTTCTGTTAGGCAGTGTTCTTTTTCCAGTAAGAACACAAACTCATCAGGCAGGTCATCGTACTTAATCGGGGTCTGAATCGCATCGGCCTGATTACGGCTGATGATCATCCGAAATGGATCATTACCGACGATTTTGCTTTCCATGCCATCTATATCAACTGGCAAAGCTAAGATAAGTACATCTAATTCACCGTGGCGCAGCGCCGCCAGTAAATTGGTTGTGGTGTCTTCTCTTAGCAGTAAATTCAGTAAAGGGAAGCGCTGGTTCACTTCCTGCACCAAATCACAGAGTAAAAAAGGCGCAATGGTTGGAATACAACCCACACGCAATTGCCCTTCCATTTCATCTCCCTGACAAAGACGACCAAGCTCCACCAGATCTTGTCCTTTTGCCAGAAGTTCACGCCCTTGTTGGACAACTTGCTCTCCTGCCAGTGTAAACACTAACGGGCTTTTCTTATCTTTCTTCTCATAAAGAGGGCAACCAATCAGCTCTTCAAGGTTTTGAATACCTTTACTGAGCGTTGACTGACTCACGAAGCACCGTTCCGCCGCCTCACTAAAGTGGCGTGTTTCGTGAAGGGTTACCAAATAATGTAATTGCTTGAGGCTAGGCCACTTATTCATAATTCTATATGTAACTACTGCTCATCCAGTGATCAAGATAATGGTTTAGCATTATCGCTTTTTTCGATTAACTCAATCTATTTATTTCGCTTTTTTCCATACTACAATCTGTACTATAGTTTGTCGCGTACAAACACGGACCAAACCAAAAACGAATCAATTGGTTTGGAACTAACCATATATTTTAGGAGCAAAAAAATGGTACTAGTAGGTCGTCAAGCCCCAGATTTTACTGCTGCAGCTGTTCTAGGTAACGGTGAGATCGTTGATAACTTCAACTTTGCAGAGTTCACTAAAGGTAAGAAAGCGGTTGTTTTCTTCTACCCACTAGATTTCACTTTCGTTTGCCCATCTGAGCTAATCGCTTTCGACAACCGTCTAGCTGATTTCCAAGCTAAAGGTGTTGAAGTAATCGGTGTTTCTATCGATTCTCAGTTCTCTCACAACGCATGGCGTAACACTGCTATCGAAGATGGCGGTATCGGTCAAGTTAAGTACCCACTAGTTGCTGACGTTAAGCACGAAATCTGTAAAGCATACGACGTTGAGCACCCAGAAGCAGGCGTTGCTTTCCGTGGTTCTTTCCTAATCGACGAAGAAGGCGTTGTACGTCACCAAGTTGTTAACGACCTACCACTAGGCCGTAACATCGACGAAATGCTACGCATGGTTGACGCGCTAAACTTCCACCAGAAGAACGGTGAAGTATGTCCTGCACAGTGGGAAGAAGGTAAAGCAGGTATGGACGCATCTCCAAAAGGTGTTGCAGCGTTCCTATCTGAGCACGCAGAAGACCTAAGCAAGTAATTTTGCTTTCGCACCCAAGCTCAACGGGTGTCTTGGTTGGACAATATAAAGCTAAAAAGCAAACGCCAATCAGTTTAAAGTAAAGTCTTTATTTAAGGAGCCCGAAACTCAGTTTCGGGCTCTTTTTATTTTTCTTTCACACTCAATAACCATTATCGCCCTCACCACTTCCCTATATAGATAAAAAGACAAGATATCGCTAAAGAGACAAAACGTATCGACCTACAGACTTTATCTGTTTCTGCTCTTTAAAGTCGAAAAAGCTCTCTTTATGATGAACTCAACTGATTTGGAGGAAGAGATCACTCTTCCAGACTGACGATTACTACACGGAGATTCAACATGGCTTACTTTTCTCTAGCCTTCGGTACGGCAACCAAAAACCGCGATGGAAAAATCATTGAAGCATTTTTCCCGAACCCAGTTCTTAACCCGTCTGATGCACTGGTAGACGCAGTCGCAAAAGTAGCAGGTTACGAGCAAGGCAACCAAGCGATCGAAATCTCTGCGGCACAAAGTGCAGAACTTGCTAGCGCATTCGAAGCAAACGGTGATGCTGCAAACGCCTCATTCGCAGCTAAAGCAGCGGAGTCTTCACAACCGCTAGTACTTGTTGTTCTTGCAGCAGATGAGAAGCCAGCTTCTGTTGCTGAAGGCTTCCTGAAGCTTCAACTGATCTCTAACCGTCTAGTTCAACCTCACGGCACTGTGCTTGACGGTATCTTTGGCCTACTGCATAACATTGCGTGGACCAACGAAGGCCCTATCGATCTGCCAGAACTGGCTGATCGCCAAATTGAAGCACGCCTAGCAGGCCGCAACCTATCTGTCGATTGTGTCGACAAATTCCCTAAAATGGTCGATTACGTGGTGCCTGCTGGTGTTCGTATCGCTGATACTTCACGCGTTCGCCTTGGCGCTCACGTTGGTGAAGGCACAACCGTTATGCATGAAGGTTTCATCAACTTCAATGCGGGTACAACGGGTGTGAGCATGGTTGAAGGCCGTATCTCTGCTGGCGTTGTGGTTGGTAACGGCTCTGATATTGGTGGCGGTGCTTCAATCATGGGTACACTGTCTGGTGGTGGTTCAGTTGTCGTTTCTATCGGTGAAAGTTCACTGCTAGGCGCAAACGCAGGCCTTGGTTTCCCACTGGGCGATCGTTGTACTGTTGAGTCTGGTCTGTATGTCACTGCGGGTGCTAAAGTTCGCATGCTGGATTCAGAAGGCAACGAAGTGGAAGTGGTGAAAGCACGCGACCTAGCTGGCGTGTCTGATTTACTGTTCCGTCGCAACTCAGTGACTGGTCAGATTGAATGTCTGGCGAACAAAACTGCAGTAGAGCTGAACTCTGAGCTACACAGTAATAACTAAGCTAGTAGCCGAACAGAAAAAGGGTTGATGTGTAAGCATCAACCCTTTTTATTTTTCTGCTAAGTGAATCGATCAGCGCGCGAAGGCAGCCGTTAGCTACTTAACCAGGATGACCGTCGACTCTCGCTTTTAGCAACATAGAGCCAAACTTAATCACATACAGAGTAAAAGCCAATATCCATAACAGCCCGCTGATATCGATCATCAACATCATTTGGGCTGGCCACAGAACCACACCAACACTACGAACTAACGCAGCAGCCGTCAGCATAGCGAATGCTAACGCCATATTTGGGCCCTGATAAATTGCTCGCCCAGTATGCCCCATGGTTACACGAGCGATCATCGCCAGTATCAAGCCGCCGAGCGCTCCGATCGCAAACAGATGCAACATATTGTGGCCCGCAAATGGGTTATCGAGTAACCCTCTCAATAATAGGCTGACCGGAATACACAAGTAAGCTAAGTGCAGTGACCACACTAACGGCTCTTTGACGGTGCGCCACGGCTGCCATCTCATCACACGAACTAAATGTGCTAAACCGGAAATGACCATCAGAGAAGGCCCGAGCTGAGCAAAAGTGACAGGGAAAAAGCTCAGAATAAATAAACTGACCAGCGGTAGGTTTGCCGTCCATTCTAACCAAGTCATCGGCTGTGGTTTCTCAAAATTAAATCGCCGTGCAGTGAAGAATGGAATCACTCGCCCGCCCATTACCGACAGTAAAATCGTAAACCACCACAACATTGCCTGCCAGACCGCTGAAGAAGGAAACGGCGGCATCCCCTTAATGGTCGCGTAGCTGGCAAAGTTCGCCGCAATCGCCAAAACAAACAAGGACACAAAGAACAGATTTTTCCACCCTTTAGCTTTGATCACTCGACTGCCAACTTCATACGCTGCAAAAGCGATAAACAGAGCCTCTATCGATGAAATCAACCACAAAGGTGCAGGTGTCCAAAACAGTACACGCGGAAGTAGCCACAAACCAACCAGTAGCGCCAATCTATGGTGTCTGGTGCCATTGATTTCCGTCCAATTCTGGACTGCGGTCAAAACAAACCCCACCACAATCGCCATCGAGAAACCAAACAACATCTCATGCACATGCCACCACAAAGCAGGCACTCTTAACGCTGCAGGTTGGCCGTTTTGAAACATCCATACCCACAAGGCGACAGCAATAACAGCGTAAACGGCCCCAAGCAAAAAGAAGGGCCGAAACCCCAAACGTAAAATCGGCGGAATGGCTTCTTCGACTTTTTTGTCAGTAATATTGAGCACAATGGTCACTCCAAATATTGAATCTAACTATCTAACAGCAATATTTATTCCAGTGTTAAATCTAATAAAATTCAATACGTTAAAAGAAATCATGTCTTTATGACTCCATAAAATTAGGTCATAAAGACACATAAGAGTAATGAAAGTACAAATTTTGAAGGTCTGAATCATTGACCCAAGTCGTCAGAAGTTGACAATAACCCATCTGGATAATGTGAGGTTTAGATGAAAATTGTTGCTGTAACCGCCTGCCCTACCGGTATTGCTCATACTTACATGGCTGCCGATGCACTGAGTAAAGCTGCACCTAAAAAAGGCTTGCAGATCAAGGTCGAAACCCAAGGTGCAATGGGGATTGAAAACCCTCTCTCCGCTCAAGATATTATGCGCGCAGACTTGGTTCTGATTGCTTCAGATATAGAGATAGAACAGCGTGCACGCTTCACTGGTTGTAAAATCCATGTTGTTACCATTGAAGAAGTCTTGACCAATGTTGATGCCGTTCTCGACAGGTGCAAATCACTGTGATTGAACGTCGAATTACGTTCGTTCTCCCCGAGGATGGATTTGCCAGTTGGAAAATCAATCGACTCAAGGCCTTGAGCGGGATGTTTCGCTCGGTGGTCGTGTTACTTAATGTCACCAAGTGGGAAAGAGCCAATATCGAGCACCCTTTGCAAATCATGTCGTTGGGCAGTCAGGAGTTCGATTTATGTCAGATACACATTGAAGGCTCAGATGCAGAATTGGCCTGCATGGTGTTTACTAATTTCATCAGCGATCAGTTCACCTTGGTCAATACTGCGCATAAGAGTAACCAATTAACCAATATTGCACTGCTCAGCAATCTGCCCACTTTTCATCTCGATTTTCCACTTAGCTACTTACACCACCACAGTGATGTTGAAAATAAGTCAGCGGCATTCAGCCTCGCGACAAAATGCATTACCAGTTCAAACCCAGCTCTAATAAGTGAACAGTTTGCTCAGCGAGAGCAAACCTCTTCAACCGCTATTGGGCATGGGATCGCCCTTCCTCACATCATGAGTGAAGCGATTGATATCCCAAGTGTCAGCATTGTATCGCTCACAGAAGAGTTAGACTGGAACTCTCCCGTTCCGGGTGGTGTCAGTATGATCATCGCTATCGCTTTGCCACATAAAGCGTCACGTGATGTCTTGCTAGCCTTTACGCGCCTGACTCGTTCATTGCTGGATCCAGACTATTGCCAGTTGCTGCGTACCAGCCACGAACAACAAGCGTTAAAAGCACTTCTTACCCATAAACTGGCACAAGCCTAGCTCGCCCGATATTCGCTCGGCGTCATACCGACTTTGTTCTTAAACACCCGAAAAAAATAGTTGGCATCAGCGTAGCCACAACGGTTCGCCACTTCCTGTAGACGGAAGTCATAGCGCTTGAGCATAAACTTAGCGCGGTCAATTCGAACCCAGGTGATGTAGTCGGCCAGTGTCATATGCCCTTGTTGGCGAAACAAGCGCGACAAGTGATTGGGGGAAATGTTAAACCGCGAAGCAATCGACGCTCTGGTAATTGCCCGATGAAAATTCTCTTGAATATAGATACAAATTCCTTGGTAAAGATCTTCACTATGGCTTTTCGAACGGCCATCAGGCTTTTGTAACATTGATTGGCAATAGCTGAGCAGAGCCACCAGCAAATGTTCATCCATCGGAGCTTTTTGAGGTTCCTGAGCTAGTGCGTTCAATGCCTGCAAAATATGATCAACCGCGTGCCCAGTTCGGGTCGGTACAGAATATTTCTGGATGTCATAGAAACCGCTTTCCCCCGCACGCTTGCTCACCAAACTGAAACCTAACTGGCGACGACCAAACAGCAAACTCAGTACCGAACATTCGTTTTCCCAGTTCGGTTTATTCCAACAGTTAGGAGGAATATAGAGTGCGTCTCCACTCAATACGCTAATGTCCGCAATCCCTTGTTCAGGATCTTCAAGTTGATTGAGGTACTCGCCACTTAAAACGAGCTCAAGCCGCGGAAAGTTCACCTGATAGCTAAAAGCAGGGGGTGTGAGTTTGTCTGCAGCAAACCAGATCCGACTAAAATGCTCTCGTTCATGAATAACATTATCGAGTAAATCATGGAATATATGACTCATAGCCCCCTCTTAAGTAATCACTTTTCGTGACTTCCATCAACAAAAAACACATAAAATCGAGGTTACTATACTCTAGTTTTTACGATTTGTATTTTTCCTTTCAAAGATAGAAACACTTAATAAAAAACAATAAACATTTGATATTTAATAGTTAATTTAAAATTAAACAAACTAATTACACTTAAATCAATAATTGATTTCGATCACACTCCAAATCCATAGTTACAATAATCCAGTAAATGCATTTCTGGTACACTAAAAATCCTTGACTGAATAACCCACAATTACCCTCAGATAAAAAAACAAGTTCCGCATAAATAGGAACCAATCGGGGTAAACGAGATGATCACAGACTTAATCAATCAAGAGTTGATTTGCTTAGATCTCCAAGCAACAACCAAGCAAGAAGTATTCGAAGAACTGATCGAACTGCTTAGCAACAACCACCGCATCAGCGACAAAGCACAATTCCTCAATGACATTCAGGCTCGCGAAGAGATTGGCAACACAGGCTTTGAAGATGGCGTCGCGCTGCCTCATGCCAAAAGTGCCGCGGTTTCCCAGCCTGCTGTCGCGATTGGTATTAGCCGCCAAGGGATAGAATACGGCGCAGAAGACGGTCAGCCGAGCAAACTATTTTTTATGATTGCCTCTCCTGATGGTGGTGCCGACCACCATATCGAGGTGCTGGCTGAGCTCTCTTCCAAACTTATCGAAGAAGGTTTTATCGAACGTTTTATGCAGGCCAGCTCCGCAGAAGAAGCATTAGAATTACTGCTCGCCAAACCACAAGATCTGCAAGATAACCCAGAAGCCGATCAAGGCTTTTTAATCGGTGTAACTGGTTGCCCAGCAGGCGTTGCGCACACTTACCTAGCCGCCGAAGCCTTAGAAAAAGGCGCCGCTGAACTTGGCTATCAAATCAAAGTCGAAACCAATGGCTCTATCGGGGTCAAAAACACGCCGAGTTCAGAAGAGATAGCTAAAGCTGACGCGATCATTGTCGCCTGTGACAAACAGGT
This sequence comes from Vibrio neptunius, assembly GCA_019339365.1. Taxonomy (NCBI): domain Bacteria; kingdom Pseudomonadati; phylum Pseudomonadota; class Gammaproteobacteria; order Vibrionales; family Vibrionaceae; genus Vibrio; species Vibrio neptunius. The sequence continues at coordinate 3,314,463 of CP079859.1, forward strand.
TGATATGAATCGTTTCGCAGGAAAAAAGGTCATCTCAACAGGTGTCAAGGCACCGATCAGCGATGCTAAAGGTTTGATAGAAAAAGCGCTACAAGCGCCACTCTATACAGCGAGTGAAGAAAGCCAAACGACTGAAACAGCTTCTTCGAATGCCCGTAGCGATTTATACCGCTACCTGATGAACGGCGTTTCACACATGATTCCATTTGTGGTTACAGGTGGCCTGCTGATCGCACTCGCGCTGGCCATTGGTGGCGAGCCAACGTCTGCGGGAATGGCAATTCCTGAAGACAGCATGTGGCAAAAAGTACTGGATGTCGGTGTGGTGTCGTTTACCTTGATGATCCCCATATTGGCGGGCTACATAGCCTATGCAATTGCTGATCGTCCGGGGCTTGCTCCGGGATTAATTGGGGGCTGGATTGCGAACAATGGCTCTTTCTATGGTGCGGAAGCTGGCACAGGTTTTATCGGCGCCATCGTTGCTGGCCTGCTGGTGGGCTATTTTGTCAAATGGCTGACGAGCATCAACTACCATAAATTTATTCAGCCATTGGTGCCTATTATGATTGCACCAATCCTCGGCTCTTTGTTTATCTCTAGCCTGTTTATCTTCGTCATTGGTGCACCCATTGCAAGCTTGATGGATAGCCTAAATGCGATGTTAGTCAGCATGAGTACTGGCAGTGTGATTCTGTTGGGTATTGTCTTAGGTGGCATGGCTGGTTTTGATATGGGCGGACCGTTTAACAAAGTCGCGTTCTTGTTCTCTGTCGGCATGATAGCCAGTGGTCAGACGCAATTTATGGGCGCTATGGCGTGTGCAATTCCTGTAGCACCTCTTGGTATGGGTCTCGCCACTTTCCTTGGTCGTAAATTCAATCTATTTGAAGCATCAGAAATCGAAGCTGGTAAAGCGGCCGGTGCTATGGGCTTGGTCGGTATCTCAGAAGGCGCAATACCATTTGCCGCGCAAGATCCAATGTCTGTGATTCCGGCTAACGTGCTTGGCTCTATGGTGGCGGCGGTAATGGCCTTCTCATTTGGTGTCACCAACAGCGTCGCGCACGGTGGTCCGGTTGTCGCCTTGCTTGGCGCAATGAACCTACCGCTGATGGCACTCGCTTGTATGGCTGCGGGTACAGTCGTGACCGCCCTGACCTGTATTTCACTTAAGAAGATGCGTAAAGCGAAAGCACAGCTAGCAACCGCTTAATCATTTAAGCACCTTAGGCGCGCTCCCCTATTTTGCGCGCTATTCAGACCCCGCTTTTACGGGGTCTTTTCTTTTGTGGTAAAAACCTTTAGGTTGTTTGTTGAACACAGAGGGAGAATACATGGCAATTTACATCTTTGGCTACGGCAGTTTAATGAACTCCGCATCGAGACAACTGACAGGAAAAACCGCGCAAGCGTTGCCTGCCATTGTTCATGGTTTCAAACGCTACTGGGGTAAAGTGGATGACAGTTATATCCTTTCACCACTGGTAGTAAACAAAGGCGAAGGATTAGTCAATGGAGTACTACTCGAAATCAGAGAAGATGAGCTGAGTGAATTTGATGTTCGCGAGCGAGGCTACCATAGAGTGGAAGTGCCCCATTCACAGCTTGAGTGTAGTAACCCGTTTCGTGCCAATGATCAGGTTTGGGTGTACATCAAAGACAACCCAGAGCCGCCATGTAGCCTGAGCCCTATCATGCAAACCTATGTCGATACTGTATTAGCAGGGTGTCTGGAAATCTCCGAACCGTTTGCCAAACAATTTATTGAGCACACCATCGGCTGGCATTTCCCGAGGGAAGATGACCGACATGCGCCTAAGTATGGCAACCTCGCGGGTGTAGAAGCACACCATTATCCGGTGATTGATAAACTAATAAAGGGAGCGTAATGCTCCCTTTTCAGTTCGGTAATACAAGCGGTTAGAACTTGTAATCAATACCTAGGAACAAAGTGTCCATATCGAAGTCTGCATTATCGTACTCAGCCGTTGTTGTTCGATATCCAGCATTAATGCTCCAATTATTATTGAATGCGTAGCCTGCTTCAACACCATAAAGCACTGAAGAGCCAGAAGCCTCAGAACCGTTGGACTTGTTTTCACCACCAACACCACCGATTCCAAAGATTCCACCTAGATAGAAATCTGAATGGCCAAAGTAGTACTGAGGTTTCACATTCAAGTTGAACGCTGAAAACTCAAGGTTATTCACCGCAGTATCACCTTTCAGGGCAATATCAAAAGACCCGTAATGCGCGTACTCAGCTTCTAGACCAACCACAAATGAGTCAGCGATATGGAAGTTATAGCCAATTGCTAGCGCTGCACTGGTAGATGACACCTCACCTGCAGAGCTCGCTCCATCCCAGTTTGTCGCATTAACATCTGTATCAATGATGTCTACACCTAGATACCAGCCATCATTTAGGTAACTACGTTCTGCCTGCTGTGCATCTACGTTTTCCGCACCCACTGCTTGAAATGAAACTGCCGCGACTAGAGCTGCGAGTAACTTCTTTTTCATTATTATTCCCATATATTTTGAATATACATCACAAAATTCCTCGCGCGACTATAGGGAACTCAATAAAAAACAAAACCATCAGTAAACAATATATTGATCAAAATCTCATTAATAAAACAAATACGAACAATTGTCGTACAAGCTCAGTAGAAAGGGGGGACAAAAGCACACATTATGCCGACAAGAATGCCAATATACCTAATTACGCGCCACATAGAATACGATGTGTTAGCGATACAGCTTAACTCCGCCTACGTTGCACTGTATTCCGCTATCGGAGGACCGCCCTAACCCACTATCTATCAAGCCCCCTATTTCACAACACGTGCAATAATATTGCGCAACCAGATATTCTTTTCTTCATACTGGTTAGCACTAAGAAACAATAATTTAATGTCGAAATCTGGTACTTCCAAGGGAGCTGCAACCGCGGTTAAGCTGTGATTATACATTTCCAGTTGCGCAAACCTTTTCGGGATGATGCAAACCATCTTGCGACCAATCAATAGCTTCCGAATGGTCAAAAAATTTCGAGACACTACCCCCACTCTTCGCTCAAAGCCCATTTTAGCCAGTTTTTTATCTACCTGAGTTTCTAAACTACCATCTGAGCTCACCAACGCATGTTCGACAGATACAAATTGTTCCAATGTCATAGGATTCTGGTGCTCAACGGTAAGAGGGTCAAACAAACACAAATGCTGTTCAGAATAGAGATATTGCGAGGTGAAACGGCGACTATGACCATCAATACTGCCAATGATTGCATCGATATGCTCACTATCTGCTATCGCTTGGTAGTTGCTACGGTTAACGTTAACAAAGCTAATTTGTGAGTGAGGCGATTCGTTTTTAATGGCATCAAATAATATCGGAGCAAAGAGCTGCTCAGCATAATCGGTCAACCCAATTTTCCACACACCACTGTAGTTTTGAGGGTCGAAGCCTTTCTTACTCAATAAGTCGTTTTGAATGCTCGCCAAGAGATTATGCACAAGTGGAGCTATGTCATGGGAGCGCTGCGTCGGTTCCATACGCACCCCCACTCGTTTAAAGAGAGGATCATCAAATAAAGTACGCATGCGTTGTAGTGTATGACTCATCGCAGATTGGCTGACATAGCACTCCTGAGCGGCGAGACTAACGCTTTTTGTCTCATATAACGCCTGAAAAGCGACCAAGAGATTGAGGTCAACACCTTTCCAACTAAACTCTCTCACAGTAATCCCATATAGTTCATATACTGTATTAAAACTATTAATTTGAATCATTTTAGTGCATTTCTTACAGTATGTGCAGTATTTGTTCTATGAGTAACCAGACAATGTGGTCTATTTTTAAAACCTTTTTTTGGCTTGGCTGGATAAGCTTCGGCGGTCCGGCAGCCCATATCGGCTACTTTCGTAATACCTTTGTTGAAAAGCTCAAATGGCTTGACGATAAAGAGTACGCACAAATTGTCGCTCTGAGTCAGTTTCTGCCCGGACCAGGCTCCAGTCAGGTTGGCTTTGCTCTCGGTTACAAACGCGGCGGATTACCCGGCGCCTGCATGGCTTTTTTAGGGTTCACCCTTCCATCAGTCCTTATCATGCTAGCGCTCGCTGTACTCAGCAGTGAGCTAACGGAAATGTCCATATTCCAGAATATTGTTAATGGTCTGAAGCTGTTAGCGGTTGTCGTTGTAGCAGATGCCACGTGGGGAATGTACAAGAATTTCTGTAAAGATAAGCTATCGGTCACTCTCTGTTTAGTGACCGCCATATCACTATTGGTTTTCCCCAGTATTGCTACCCAAATACTGGTTCTGGTTATCGCCGCAGCTGTCGGTATAAAGTACCTGAGTAATCAAAAGCAAGAACCTCAGGCACATTTTGAACCATCGGTGTTTCCTCTTGTTCTATTTATCATACTGATTATTGGCCTGCCTTTTGTTTCTCAAAACTTACCTGCGCTGGAGTTATTCAGCAATTTCTTCCAAGCAGGCAGTTTGGTATTCGGCGGGGGACATGTTGTCCTACCATTGCTACAGAATATTGTCGGTGATCAGCTCAGTCAGGATGCTTTCCTAACAGGATATGCTGCGGCTCAAGCAGTACCGGGGCCAATGTTCACCTTTGCTACTTACATTGGTTATGAGTTGTTACCACAAGCGCCTATTGCAGGCGCATTGATTGCCACTCTGGGTGTCTTTTTACCAGGCTTCTTACTGCTTTTAGGTGTACTAAAAAACTGGCAATCCTTAGCCAAGATGCCCAAAGTATCGGGCGCCGTAAACGGCGTAAATGCAGCCGTTGTCGGTCTATTGGTTGCCGCTCTCTATCAACCAGTCTTCAGCAGCGCAGTGATGAGTTCAATCGACATTTCATTGGTTCTGGTTGGCTTTTATCTGCTTAGACAGTTGAAACTGCCCATTGTCTCAATGGTCATCTTCTTTATGGCAGCGGGCATTGCAGGTGGCTATCTTACTTAAAGACGAGGAAATACAATAAACCAAAAGGAGAGCGTTAGCTCTCCTTTTATTGCTCGGCCACGGATGCAACTTCTGCTGCTTTTTCTTCCCTTACCATTGCCAATGCTTTTTCAAGGTTTTCATTCGCTACCTTGTAATAAGAAGTTTTGCTATCAATGGCTTGCTGTAAGTATGGAATCTCCTTATCGGGCTTACCCTGCAAGATCAGAAAATACCCGACATTATTTAATGCTTCAGGTTTATCCATATGCTTAGAACACATTCCCTTCACGAGAGTTGAGATTATCCACCTCTCACCTAACCTTATTAGTAGATCACGGCAACAATCACTTGGGAATACGCTTTCTGTGGATGTATTACATAAAGGATATTGGCTGGGCCAATCAATAAGTTACGTTGATAAAGATACAGTGAGGGATCTAGAGAGGTATTTTCATCTCCTCGACTACGGCTATGACGTTTCCGTATTGAGTGAGTCCGATATTGATTTCTGTTTTTTTTTCTACGAAGAAAATTTTGATTCTCTATTTCTAACCACTACAAAGCTTTGTCAGAACTTACACAAGCATCTTGTCTTGCTCTATAGAGAGCATCTGGACCCAGAAGTTGAGCAATTGGAAATCGTGTTTTCAACGCTTGATCTTAATGGAAAATCGGTAAAACCTTGGGCAGAAGAGCTCAGCAAGCAAGTCCACTACCAGTTCAATCAACACAAAGAGATCTTAGAGATCCATAAACTTCCGGCGATATCTGAGCAAAAGAATATCAGCAAAGACCTAGTCGAAATTCTTAGATACATTGACAAAAACCTTTCACGAACTATTCGTGAAGAAGATATTGCAGAATACTGTCATTACTCTGTTACCTATTTCTCTAAATTTTTTCATAAATCGATAGGAGTCAGCTTTAGAGATTACCTCACCATAAAAAGAATAAGTCTTGCCAAACAGTTACTTAGTGAAAAAAGAAAAGAGAAAATCTCCTTTATTGCCTTCCAATGTGGGTACAATGACGTGTCGTATTTCTCTCGTATCTTCAAGAAAAAAACAGGTCTAAGTCCAGCTATCTACCGCCAGCTCCATTAGTTTTAACGCCACGGTCACAAGTTCCTGTTCAACTCTTGCCTAATGCTTCCCTCTCTTAACTCCCGCATGCTAAAGTTAACAAGCTGTTAACAATAAAAATATCATAACTTTGCCAATAACATGGAGTTAGAAAATGATTCAGCCTAACGAGTTAAGCAAAACGACTTGTGCTCTCCCACCACCAAATGAAATGATCCTTCGCTGGGCAGAGGAACGCCCGAATGAAGTGTATCTCAAACAAATCATTGATCGTCAATTTGTCGAATTCACCTATGCAGAAGTCGCTGACAAAGCACTGAAATTGGTTGCTGCATTGCAGGAGCTAGGTCTGCAACCACGAGATAAGATTGCTTTAGTCTCAAAAAACTGCGCAGAATGGTTTATTTGTGATTTGGCGTTGATGCTGGGTGACTTTGTCAGTGTTCCCATCTTCCCAACAGCCGGTGCAGATACCATTGAATACTGCGTCACCCATAGTGAAAGTAAAGCACTGATTGGCGGTAAACTTGATGATGCTACCGCAACTCAACAAGTGCTGGATGCAATGCCAAATCTTATCAGCATCTCACTCCCTTATGACACTGCCCCTCAATGTCAGCACAACTTTAATAACTTAATCGCTCAATCTCAGCCGAGTAAAGATCGACCAGAACATTATGATGACAAGCTAATGTCGTTGGTTTATACATCAGGTACATCAGGCTTGCCTAAGGGTGCCATGCTGACCTACGGTGCTTTCAGTTGGTCAGTACAACAATTGATAAACCATATCGGTATTCAGGAAAATGACCGACTGTTCTCTTATTTACCTCTTGCTCATATCACTGAACGAGTATATATCTTTGGTTCCTCTATTATGGGCGGGGTTACCACTGCATTCCCAGAGTCTCTTGATACTTTCATCGAAGACGTAAAAATGCAGCGCCCAACGCTGTTTATCTCTGTACCGCGTCTATGGACTTTGTTCCAGCAACGTATTCAGGACAAACTACCGCAGAAAAAACTCAATATTTTGCTCAAAATTCCTTTTGTCAATTCACTGATTAAAAAGAAACTCGCAGACGGTCTTGGTCTAGATCAGGCTCGTGTTTTGGGCTGTGGTTCAGCTCCCGTCTCGCCAGCATTACTGAGTTGGTACCATAGCGTAGGCCTCAATATCACCGAAGCTTGGGGAATGACCGAATCCTTTGCTTACAGTACCCTCAATTATCCATTCAGAGCGGACAAAATTGGCTCAGTCGGTAATGCAGGCCCAGGAATCGAGCTTAAGATCGCCGATGATGAAGAGATCATGGTGCGCGGCAAGGGTCTGTTCTCTGGTTACTACAAAAATGATATCGCAACTCAAGAATCGTTTGATTCAGAAGGCTGGCTACACACTGGAGATATCGGCTTTATCGACGCAGATGGTTACTTAACCATCCAAGGGCGTAAAAAGGACACCTTCAAAACAGCCAAAGGTAAGTTTGTTGCCCCTGTACCTATTGAGAAGAAACTCTTTGAGTACAGTCGTGTGGAGATGATGTGTCTCATCGGACTTGGATTACCCGCGCCTATCCTTTTAGTGGTACCTCACGATTTCCCTAACTTTGATCGCGCTCGCTACGAAAGAACAACGAAGAGAGTCGTCGAAAGGATGAATGCTGAATTGGAGTCTCACGAGCAGATCAAGGGGGTTCTGATGATCAAAGATCCTTGGAGCATTGAGAATGGTATTCTCACGCCAACACTGAAGATCAAACGTCATGTCCTAGAGCAGAAATATCATGATGTAGGTCACAACTGGCCCAAAGGACAACTCGTTGTCTGGGAAGAGTAAAACATAAGGAGAGCGAAAGCTCTCCTTTTTTGCTTTTTTATCATTTGTCATTATGATGCTTAGCAAAAAGGGAGCAAATTAAAAAGGAATGAATATGGATGCAAGATTGCATCATCTGCCGGGTCTACGTTACTTTGAGATAGCCGCAAGACTAAACAGTTACAGCAGAGCAGCGGAAGAACTCTTTATCAGCCAAGCGGCCGTTAGCCAAAAGATACGTCAACTTGAAGACGGATTGGGCTGTAAGCTTTTTGTCCGAGATGGACGAGAAATGCGCTTGACTGAACAAGGTAAAATACTCTTCAAGCACGTATCTCATGGTTTTGAAAACATCATCACAGGGTTAAACCAGATCCAAAGTGAACCCATAGAAGGCCTACTCTGTGTCAACTCAACGCCCTCTTTTGCTTCGAGATGGTTACTACCTAGGCTGTGGAAGTTTTCCACTCAGCATCCGAACATTCCGATTCGTATCCTGACCAGCTGTGATGCGCCAAATTTAAAACAAGGTGATGCTGATCTTGCTATCTGGCAAGGTGAACAACTCGATATAGAGAGTAACAAATCCTTCCATAAAGAGTTTTTATTTGAGGAAACGATTTATCCATTTTGTTCTCCTCATCTTGCTAAATCGATCAATTTAAAAAAACCAGCTCAGCTCCAAGCTTGCTGGTTGATTCATTATGAATCAGGTGGCTACCCTTGGGAGTCTTGGTTCGCCCAAGCGGGTGTCACTATGAGCAAGAACTCCGTTCGTTGGATGGAAGTCAGCACCTTTGACCATGCAATGAAAGCCGTGATGTCTGGTCATGGAGCCTGCCTTGCTTCTGATTCCCTCGCCAGTGATTACGTTGAGCGCGGGCTTTTAGTCAAACCTTTTGATATTGGCATGACACCGGGCATCCAGTTCAACCTCTTCTATAGTGAAGATTCTCCACGTAAAAAGCGTATCCAAGCGTTTGTTAACTGGCTCCAGAGTGAAATCAATGAACAACAGAGCTAGTCATCCCAAAATGTTCGGCGGGATTCGTGTTCAGCTTCTTTATACTCAACACCAATATCACGTAGCATGTGTTCAGACAGTTGATTCAGCTGGCGTCGAGTACGGTAATTTTGTCGCCACCTTTTGAACTTAGTTAAGAACTTCTGGCTTAAAGAAAGACGACCATCAATCGAACACGTTGGAGATTTCGCAGTAGTTTCCATAACTTCACCTTGTCTTTATTAAGATTTGACTTAATAATCGGACAATATCGCACCGCTCTCAAACGATGGAATTTGACCTTTAGTTAAGGAAAACTTAAGTGAAAGATCGCCTCCCTCCTTTACAAGGACTGTATTACTTTTACACGGCGGCACAGTTAGGCAGTTTTAAAAAAGCGGCTGAACATCTGTTTGTCACTGCCGCTGCAGTCAGCCAACAAATACGCCAGCTAGAAGATTTTCTAGGGGTAGAACTCTTTGTACGCCAGCACCGAAGAGTGCAGCTTACTGCGGAAGGGGATATCCTCTATAAGCAAGCTCGAAAAGGCTTTGAACACATTCAAGATGGCGTTCGCCAAATCAATTCGGATCCTAACCCAAACTTATTGTCTATTTCGACACTGCCTTCCTTTGCTCAACATTGGCTGGTGCCAAGAATTGGCCATTTCAGAGCGTTGCACCCTGAACAAGAACTGATGATCGAACCCACCAGCGACCTAGTGGACTTTCAACACTCTAACCTTGATCTGTGTATTCGTTATGGTCCAGGAAACTACCCGAATCTGACGTCAAAGCTCATGCTTGAGGAATTGCTCTACCCTGTATGCCATCCAATTTACCAAGAGCGGCATGGCATTTATGATCTTAGTGACTTAACGGGCGCTGATTTGATCGAAGATTATTGGCGAGATCTCGATTGGGGGATATGGCTACAAAACGTAGGTCATAGTACCTCGAAACCAACATTAAAATACAACGGTTCGCATTTTGTTCTGGAAGGAGCACTGGCCGTACAAGGAGTGGCTTTAGCCAAGCATACCCTGGCTCAGAGATACATTGAGGAAGGTAAGTTAGTCCGTATAGGCAGTCTCGCTCAAAGAACAGACTATAACTATTTCCTTTGTGCCCCTAGCGCCTATTTTAAGCGTGAGAAAATCCGTCAGTTCTGTGATTGGATTTTCAGCCAAGTCGAAGAATGTCAGAAAGAGCATCCTAGTGATATGGAGATCATTGATACTCGCAGCCCTAGGTGAGCTAGAGCGGCAATTAGGAATTAGGAATTAGGAATTAGGAATTAGGAATTAGGAATTAGGAATTAGGATGATTTTCGGTGCTGACAATTTTTTTGCGTCAACCCTTTGTTTTTCTCATCCCCGATAGCGAGGAACGAGTGAGTTGGGGATCTCTTGAAGCGAATTGGAGACTTGATGAGATTCCCTACTCGCTCCTTCGTCACTCTATGGAATGACCGAATAATTCTCGAAGGGCGAAGCCTGATCTCGATTCTCGTAGCCAAGCGTTAAACGCGTTCCCGTTCTCCTCCCAAAAAAAGCCCCAGTCTTTCGTCTGGGGCTTTAAAACTATCTAACTAACGTAAAGAATTACTTCTTCTCGTTACGCTCTTTAACTTCTGCAATCACTTGCTCAGCAACGTTTGCTGGACAAGCTGCGTAGCGTGCGAACTCCATAGAGAACTGACCACGACCAGAAGTGATAGTACGTAGGTGACCGATGTAGCCAAACATTTCTGATAGAGGAACGTCTGCTTTAATACGAACGCCTGTCGTACCAGCTTGTTGGTCTTTGATCATACCACGACGACGGTTAAGGTCACCGATCACGTCACCAACATTGTCTTCTGGAGTGAACACGTCAACAGCCATGATTGGCTCAAGAAGTTGTGCACCCGCTTTAGGCATAGACTGACGGAATGCGCCTTTAGCAGCGATTTCGTAAGCGATTGCTGAAGAGTCAACTGCGTGGAAGCCACCGTCGAACAGTTCAACTTCTACATCTAGAGTAGGGAAGCCAGCTAGAACACCAGTTTCCATCATAGATGCGAAACCTTTCTCAACTGCAGGCCAGAATTCTTTAGGTACGTTACCACCAACAACAGTTGAAGAGAACGTGAAACCAGAGTTTGGCTCACCTGGGCGGATACGGTAGTCGATCTTACCGAACTGACCAGAACCACCAGACTGCTTCTTGTGCGTGTAGCTATCTTCAACGGCTTGAGTGATAGTTTCACGGTAAGCTACCTGTGGAGCTCCTACTTCTAGCTCTACGCCGTAAGTACGCTTAAGGATATCTACCTTGATGTCTAGGTGAAGTTCACCCATACCTTTCAGGATAGTCTCGCCAGAGTCTTCATCAGTCTCAACCTGGAATGATGGATCTTCTGCAACCATCTTACCGATCGCGATACCCATTTTCTCTGTAGAGCCTTTGTCTTTCGGAGAAACAGCGATCGAGATTACTGGTTCTGGGAAGATCATCGCTTCTAGAGTACATTCATGCTTAGGATCACATAGAGTGTGACCAGTTTGAACGTTCTTCATACCAACGATAGCGATGATGTCACCTGCTTGCGCTTCAGTAAGTTCATTACGCTCATCAGCTTGCATCTCACACATACGACCGATACGCTCAGTCTTACCCGTTGCTGAGTTAAGGATAGTATCACCCTTCTTCAGACGACCAGAGTAGATACGTACGAACGTTAGTGCACCAAAGCGGTCATCCATGATCTTGAATGCTAGTGCTTTTAGTGGCTCGTCTGCAGATACAGTCGCTACTTCGCCAGTTGGCTCACCTGTTTCTGGATCGGTTAGAGGCTGAGGGTCAACTTCTGCTGGCGCTGGTAGGTAATCGACAACAGCGTCAAGGATAAGTTGCATGCCTTTGTTTTTGAACGCAGAACCACAGAACGTTGGGAAGAACGCTAGGTCACGAGTACCTTTACGGATACATGCTTTTAGTTGCTCGATAGATGGCTCTTCGCCTTCCATGTAAGCTTCCATTAGATCGTCGTCTTGCTCTACAGCAGTTTCAACTAGCTCTTCACGGTACTGTTCTACATCATCAACCATGTCAGCTGGGATGTCTTTGATTTCGTAGTTCTCTGGTAGGCCAGTTTCGTCCCAAACGTAAGCTTGACGGTTTAGTACGTCTACAACACCTACGAAATCGTCTTCACGACCGATTGGCAGAGTCATTACTAGTGGGTTTGCACCAAGAACGTTTTTCACCTGGTCAACAACGTTGAAGAAGTCTGCACCCATACGGTCTAGTTTGTTTACGAAGATCAGACGAGCAACTTCTGAATCGTTCGCGTAGCGCCAGTTCGTTTCTGACTGAGGCTCAACACCACCAGAACCACAGAATACACCGATACCACCGTCAAGAACTTTAAGCGAACGGTATACTTCTACTGTAAAGTCAACGTGTCCCGGAGTATCGATAACGTTTAGGCGGTGGCCATTCCACTCACAAGTAACGGCAGCAGACTGGATTGTGATACCACGCTCAGCTTCCTGCTCCATGAAGTCAGTTGTAGACTCACCGTCGTGTACTTCACCAGTTTTGTGGATTTTACCAGTAAGCTTTAGTATACGCTCAGTGGTGGTAGTTTTACCCGCATCAACGTGCGCGAAAATACCAATGTTTCTGTACTTTGATAAATCTGCCATTGTCTTACTCTGTTTATAAGGTATAAATTGCGCGCAGAGTATATCACAATCTGTCAAGACTGATAGCTTTGCGTGCCTATGTGAATAAAAAAAACTTTTCTCACCAATACTAGCAGTAAATGGTGAGCCTTCGTGGTCAATTCAACCCGCAGCCCTAACCTTCTTAAGAACAAGAGTGCTGCTTAACGTAACGTTGCACAGCACATCAGATTAGGACTCGATTTCAATCAAGTGCGTGGGCAAATCTCTGCCTGTGGGAAGAAGAACTCAATCTCACGAGCGGCCGATTCAGGACTATCTGAACCATGCACAGAGTTGTGACGCATACTCAGCGCGTAGTCGGCACGAATCGTGCCACATGCAGCTTCTTCTGGATTCGTTTTGCCCATTAATTCGCGATAACGAGCTATTGCATTTTCACCTTCAAGAACTTGGACCATGATAGGGCCTGAGGTCATGAACTCTTTTAAAGCAGGGAAAAAAGGTTTGCCTTCATGTTCAGCATAGAAGCCACTCGCTTGCTCTTCGGTTAACTGCACCATTTTCGCTGCAATAATTTGAAGGCCCGCTTTTTCAATGCGATGATAAATCTCACCAATCAGGTTACGTTCTACTGCATCAGGCTTGATGATAGAAAAAGTTCTTTCTAGAGCCATAGGGTATCCTTTTATTTTCTTTGTTTTTCAGGAGGTCATTGACCTCTCACAATTATTTGTTTGCTTGCTGAATCAGTAAACCAGCTAGGGTACGCACACCAACGCCGGTTGCGCCAGCAGCCCATTTATCTGTTGCTGATTTGCGATATGTAGCAGAACAGTCGAAATGCAACCAGCCCTTTTTGTAGTCCTCAACAAAGTAAGACAAGAAAGCAGCAGCCGTGCTGGCACCTGGAGAATAATCACCACTGCTGATATTAGATAAATCAGCAAAATTCGATGGCAACATACCACGGTGGAAATCCGCTAACGGCAACGGCCATAGGCCTTCTTTCTCTTCTTTTGCTGCAGATAATGCCTGCTGAGAGAGTTCTTCATCAAAACTCATTAATGCATGGTAATCATTACCTAGCGCGTTTTTAGCCGCACCTGTCAGCGTGGCACAATCTACAATCAATGCCGGTTTTTGCTCACTCGCATAAAGTAAGCCATCGGCGAGAACTAGGCGACCTTCCGCGTCGGTATTCAAGATCTCGACCGTTTTACCATTCTTGTAAGTAATGACATCACCCAGCTTCAACGCTCGGCCTGAGATCATGTTTTCAGCACAGCAAAGGATCAGTTTTACACGTTTGTTCAGGCCACGCATAATTGCCAGACCTAAGCCACCAGTGATCGTACCCGAACCGCCCATATCTGCTTTCATTGCCGCCATAAAGCCTGAAGGTTTGATACTATAACCACCAGAATCAAAAGTGATGCCCTTACCCACAAGACATGCCCAAACGGGTGCATTCTCATCGCCTGTTGGGTTGTAATCGAGTTGCAGCATGGCAGATGTACGCTCAGATCCGCGTCCTACCGCATAGATACCTTCCCAGCCTTCGGCCAGTAAGTCTTTATCTTTTACGATTCGAGCTTTAACCGTACCTTCTGGAGCGACCGACTTAATAAACTCAGCAGCCATAGTTGCGAGCTGACGTGGTGCTACTTCTTCAGCTGGTTTATTAATGATGTCACGAGTGAACTCGGTTGCCTTGATTCGTGCGTCCAACTCTCTTTGAGCCGTTTCGACTAACTCAGGTAGAGCTAATGCATTGTTTTTCTTTGGTCCTCGATAACCTTGATGAAATGCCCAAACACTCTCAAGATCCCAGCCCGCTCCCTCAAGAGATACAGAAGCGATACCTTGCGAATCCATTTTACGTGCAGCGCGTTGTACAGTGCCAAGATCATCTCCCGCACCAAGGTGAATGGTTGCATCCGTTTCCGTGAATGAAAGGATTGCTTTCTCTCCCCAATGTGGTGCCGCTGGCTCTTGACTCAAAAATACTGACATCTGTGTAGACATGGTTTCTCCTTGTCTTCTTATTGGCGTTGTCCAAGCCATCTTGTTTTACGTTCGGATGTTAGCATTTTGTAGAGCTAAAATGTCAATTCGATAAAAAAACGGGCGCTAAGGCCCGTTACTTTTAGTAAAATTTGTTAACTAGAAAGACTTTTTAGCAAGCGCTAATCCATTTCATCCATCCAGCATAGAATCACGGCTTCGAGAATCTTTTCGTTAGAGCGGTTAGGCTCATCATCAAACTCATCCAACTCAGTAATCCACTGATGAAGATCGGTAAAACGTACTGTTTTAGGATCTATTTCAGGGAACTTGTCGCACAATTCGATCGCGATATCGCGTGAATCTGTCCATTTCATAACCAATTCCTTATGTAATTCTTCTTGCTCACATCTATAAATGCAGAATACTCAAAATAATTGGAGTTGCGGCTAGGCAACAAGTAAGCTCATCCCTATGAGCATAGGTGTTCTATGCAATTGGAATGAGCTCACTTAGTAAACAACGCTGCGACTTCAAGTATGAAGAGTATTAGTGATCTTCTGAAGCGTGGTTAAGAGTGTATTTAGGAATCTCAACCACCAAGTCTTCGTCCGTAACTTTAGCCTGACAACCCAATCGTGATTCAGGCTCCAAGCCCCATGCTTTGTCCAGCATGTCGTCTTCCAACTCGTCACTCTCTTCCAAAGAGTCAAAACCTTCACGAACCACAATGTGACAGGTAGTACACGCACATGACTTTTCACACGCATGCTCGATACCGATACCATTTTTCAACGCCACATCCAGTACAGTTTCACCAGTATCTGCTTCTAGTACCGCACCTTCCGGGCATAAATCTTCGTGTGGTAATACTATAATCTTAGGCATAACTCTTATCTCTTAAATATCATCTACTGATTGACCTGACAGTGCAGCTCGAATCGATTTATCCATACGGCGAGAAGCAAAATCCTGACTCGCTTTATCAGTATCTTTGATTCCCTGCTCAATAGCATCCGCACTATCGCCATTACGCAGTTCAATCAATGATTCAATCGATTTAATCAGTGCTTCTCTTTCCGCTTCGGACAGTAAGTCATCACCGTCCGCTTGCATTGCAGCCAGTAACCCTTCAATGACACGATCAGCTTCTACTCGCTGTTCAGCCAGCGCACGTGCCATCATGTCGTCTTTCGCGTACGTCATAGAGTCACGCAGCATGTTTGCCACTTCGTCGTCACTCAAACCATAAGACGGTTTAACTTGTATTTCGGACTGAACACCAGTGCTCTTTTCCATTGCAGTAACTGAAAGAAGACCATCAGCATCAACTTGGTATGTCACACGAATATGAGCAGCACCAGCAGCCATTGGAGGAATGCCTTTTAATGAGAAACGTGCCAACGAACGGCAGTCATCAACCAGTTCACGCTCACCTTGTACAATGTGAACACTCATTGCAGTCTGACCATCTTTAAATGTCGTAAATTCTTGCGCACGAGCAACCGGAATCGTGGTATTACGTGGAACAATTTTCTCCACCAATCCACCCATGGTTTCAATACCTAGAGATAGTGGGATTACATCAAGAAGCAACATTTCAGAATCTGGCTTATTACCCGCGAGAATATCAGCCTGAATACCTGCACCAATCGCAACAACCTCATCAGGGTCAATACTTGTTAGCGGCTTACGACCAAAGAAGTCTCCCACCATTTCTCGGACGAGATGTGTACGAGTTGAACCACCTACCATCACAACTTCTAATACTTCGTCAGCATCAACTTCTGCATCTTTTAGCGCGCGGCGGCATGACATCAGCGTTTTCTTAACGAGAGGACGAATAAGATCTTCAAATTGCTCACGGCTAACACTGCCTTTCCAACCGAAAACTTCAACATCAACACTCTCTTTTTCAGAGAAAGCAATTTTGGTTTCAGTCGCGATGTTAAGTAACGTTCGTGTTTTTTCCGGTGATAATGGGGTTTCTAAGCCTGCTTGTTCCATTAAGTAGTCAGCAAGTAAGTGGTCAAAATCATCACCACCTAACGCAGAGTCCCCACCCGTTGCTAACACTTCAAACACACCTTTAGAGAGGCGCAGAATTGAAATATCAAAAGTACCACCACCCAGATCATAAACGGCGATAACGCCCTCTTGGCCGGAGTCTAGGCCATAAGCAATAGCCGCTGCAGTGGGTTCATTTAGCAAACGTAAAACGTGCATACCAGCTAACTTAGCGGCGTCTTTTGTACCTGCACGCTGAGCGTCATCAAAGTAAGCAGGAACGGTAATGACAACACCGGCTAACTCTCCGCCTAATGTTGCTTCCGCTCTCTGGCCTAGCGTCCTTAAAATATCGGCTGAAACCTCAATTGGATTCTTATCGCCCGCTTGTGTTTCAAGAACAGGTAAGCCGTTAGCGCTCGCTTTAAATTGGTAAGGCAGACTTGGGTAACGCTGTTGAATATCATCTAGAGAACGTCCCAGTAAACGCTTTACTGAAATAATGGTATTAGCAGGATCCTGCTCGGCCATGGCTTTTGCCTCGGCCCCAACAGTTAGTTCTTCACCAGAGTAGTTCACTACAGAAGGTAAGATACTATGACCATGTTCATCTTTAAGAGTTGCAGCGTCACCACTACGCACTGACGCAACCAATGAATTGGTAGTACCTAAATCGATACCTGCTGCAAGTTTGTGCTCATGAGGTGCCGAGCTTTGACCCGGTTCTGCAATTTGAAGTAGTGCCATGAGTGGTCCTTGTTTTTCACTAGCCGAGGAGTTTCTCTTCTACTAGCTCGATTTCATTTTTTAATTTGGCGATAAATTTGAGTTTACGTACACGCTCAGCGGCTTGTTGCCAAAGGCCATCATTCAGTTCCTGCTCTACCGATTTCAGGTGCTGCTTGTACATTTTGCTCACCTTGTTGTCAAAATCGAATAGTGCTTCTTCTGGTTCTGAACTAGATGGAATATCCTCAAGCTCTTCACGTAATTCCATCTGTTCCATTAGGAACATAGGATCACTCATGGTTTGTTGCTCACCACGAATATCAACACCGTTTTCTGCCAGCATATACTCTGCACGAGACAGAGGGCTCTTTAATACTTGATAGGCATCGTTGATTTCCGATGCTTTCTGAACCGCCATAAGACGGTCTCGCTCTGAAGCACTGGCAAAGTTATCTGGATGGAAGCGTTTTTGAAGTTCACGGAATTGTGAAGAAAGAAGGCTACCATCCAGCTGAAACTGACTTGGTAGCCCAAATAATTCAAAGTAATTCATGGAGAATTCGGTCCTTGGTAATCTACCTGCAAGCTATGCCTACAAGCGCTATCAATTATACGTTGAAGCTTTCACCGCAACCACATTCACTTTTAGCATTCGGATTGTTGAATTCAAACCCTTCGTTTAGGCCTTCTTTAACATAATCCAATTCAGTGCCGTCTAAGTATACAAGGCTCTTTTGGTCAATGATAACTTTCACGCCTTCATGCTCGAATACTGAATCTTCTTCGTTAAGCTCATCAACGAATTCAAGTACATATGCCATTCCAGAACAGCCTGTCGTTTTCACACCCAAACGCAAACCGATCCCTTTACCTCGGTTTTCTAGGAATGTTCTAACGCGACTTGCCGCGGTTTCTGTCATTGTGATGGCCATACTTGCACCTTAGTTTATTGATTGGCGAACGGAATGGGAGCTTTGGGCTCCCATTATATACAGATTACTTATTCTTGGTGTTTTTTCTTGTAGTCAGCAACCGCTGCTTTGATTGCATCTTCAGCAAGAATAGAGCAGTGTACTTTAACTGGTGGCAGCTCAAGTTCTTCAGCAATCTCAGCATTCTTAATTGCTGCTGCTTCATCAATGCTCTTACCTTTTACCCACTCGGTAACCAGTGAGCTTGATGCGATTGCACTACCACAACCGTATGTTTTGAACTTCGCATCTTCGATAATACCCTCAGATGTTACCTTAATTTGAAGCTTCATTACGTCACCACAAGCTGGAGCACCAACCATGCCGCTGCCTACTGCTGGGTCTTCTTTATCAAACGAACCAACGTTGCGTGGGTTCTCGTAGTGATCAATTACTTTTTCGCTATATGCCATGATTTTTACCTCGAATCCTCTATTAACTGACTTGGAACAACCTGATGAAATTAGTGGTGAGCCCACTCAACTGTATCTAGATCGATTCCTTCCTTGTACATATCCCATAGAGGAGACATGTCACGCAGTTTAGTTACTGCAGTACGAATTTGTTCAATTGCATAATCAATTTCTTCTTCAGTCGTAAATCGACCAAAAGAGAAACGTACAGAGCTATGTGCTAGTTCATCGTTTAGACCAAGAGCACGCAGCACATATGAAGGCTCTAGACTTGCCGATGTACACGCACTACCTGAAGAGACCGCTAGATCTTTAAGTGACATCAGTAGAGATTCACCTTCCACAAAGGCAAAGCTAACGTTCAGGTTGTGAGGAACACGTTGCTCAAAGTCACCGTTAACAGTTACAGCTTCTAAATCTTTAACACCGTCAAATAGTCGGTTGCGAAGCGCAAGTGCATGGTCAAAATCTTTTTGCATATCTTCTTTAGCAATACGGAACGCTTCGCCCATACCAACAATTTGGTGAGTAGCCAGTGTGCCTGAACGGAAACCACGCTCATGACCACCTCCGTGCATTTGTGCTTCAAGACGAATACGTGGCTTACGACGAACGTATAGTGCACCGATACCTTTAGGGCCATAAGCTTTATGAGCAGACAATGAGATAAGGTCTACTTTCATTTCCTTGACATCGATTGGTAGCTTACCCGCAGACTGAGCTGCATCAACGTGGAAAACCACTTTACGTTCACGACAAAGTTCACCAATAGAAGAGATATCTTGAATCACACCAATTTCGTTGTTCACATGCATGATTGAAACCAATACAGTGTCTTCACGCATTGCGGCTTCAAGCTTCTTAAGATCAATCAAACCGTTAGACTCAGGTTCAAGGTAAGTTACCTCAAAACCTTCGCGCTCTAGTTGGCGACATGGGTCAAGAACCGCCTTGTGCTCAGTTTTACACGTAATCACGTGTTTACCTTTCTTAGAATAGAAATGAGCTGCGCCTTTAATAGCTAGGTTATCTGATTCTGTCGCGCCAGAGGTAAAGACGATTTCGCGAGGGTCGGCATTCAGTAGATCAGCAATTTGTTCACGAGCAGTATCTACTGCTTCTTCTGCCTGCCAACCATATCGATGTGAACGCGATGCAGGGTTGCCAAACGTACCATCCATTGTCATGTACTGAACCATTTTTTCAGCTACACGGGGGTCTACAGGACAAGTCGCTGAGTAATCTAGGTAAATAGGCAGTTTCATTCTCTACTCCAATGTAACAGGCAAACCGCTTAAGAGCGGACATTTACACCGATGGGCGCGGTGTTAGAATTCTTGTTAGAAAACCCATGGTTAACCGTAAGACCAAGATCTTGTCGGTCTGAAATTTCTAGTACTTCGTTATCCGTCATCAACTCACCAAGAGTGATGTTGTTTAAGAAGTCACTGATGCGTGAACTTAAATCACGCCAAAGAGTGTGAGTAAGGCAACGAGTTCCACCTTGACAGTCTGCTCTACCGTTGCATTTGGTCGCATCAACCGACTCGTCTACGGCAGCAATCACGGTACCAATAGCAATAGAGTGAGCGTCTTCACCTAAACGGTAACCACCGCCTGGGCCACGAACACTGGCCACAAGGCCCGCTTTGCGTAGCTTTGAAAATAGCTGCTCTAAGTAAGACAACGAGATCCCTTGTCGCTCTGAAATGTCAGCCAAAGGCACTGGGTTTTGTTGCGAATGCAGAGCCACATCTAACATGGCTGTAACTGCGTATCTTCCTTTAGATGTAAGTCTCATATAACACCATATCCACACTGTTTATGTGATGGCGATTCTCACATACCTGACTAAATTGGTCAAGTATATATTTGACTGTTTTAGTCAGGTATTTAACTATGATTTTATTGTGGTTAATTTACTTATTGATTTTTCTTTCAATTGAGGTCAATACACCACGCAGAATATTCAGTTCTTGCGCTTCAGGTCTGGCTCTATTAAATAGCCTACGCAGCTTGTTCATCACTTTTCCAGGCTGCTCATCGCTAATAAATTGGGTCATAGTTGCCACTTTTTCAAGATGCGAAAAGAACATTTCTAACTCTTTATGTCTTGGATATTCCGCCACTTGATTTGGCTCATATTGACTCTGTTGCTTTTCCAAATAAGCCATACGAACTTCGTAGCTTAGTGTCTGAACAGCCATTGCCAGATTCAGAGAGCTGTACTCAGGATTAGCAGGAATACAAACATGATAGTGGCACGTCTGAAGCTCTTCGTTTGTTAATCCGGTCCGCTCGCGACCAAATACTAATGCGACCTGAGATGCTTCTCCTTGTTCGACAAATTTCTTACCACATTCACGCGGCTCTAACATTGGCCATTCTAAAGTACGTGAACGCGCACTTGAACCTACAACAAGGCTACAATCAGCAACAGCCTCATGTAATGTGTTGACTATCACTGCCGATCGGACGATATCTGCTGCGCCAGCAGCAAGTGCTGTTGCCTGCTCATCTATCTCACACTGTGGATCAACAAGTACTAAGTTATTCAGCCCCATGACTTTCATTGCTCTTGAAGCCGAGCCAATGTTTCCAGAGTGAGAGGTTCCAACAAGTACAACTTTGACATTGTTTAGCATCAGTGTTTTCCAAGACGTAATTTTGAACTGCGCGATATTAACATACACCTGAGTAAAATGGTCAGACCCTTTACTGTAATAAAACCAAAAGTTCAAAAAATAACCACTTCCATTTCGGTGTTTATCTGATATACTGCCGCCCGTTTTTCTGTTCTTTAACATCCGTTGGGAAATTAGTATGCATCCAATGCTTAATATTGCTATTCGTGCTGCACGAAAAGCAGGCAACCATATTGCTAAATCTTTAGAAAATGCTGAGAAGATTGAATCGACTCAAAAAGGCGTCAATGACTTCGTCACTAACGTAGACAAAGAAGCAGAAGCTATCATTATCGATACGATCAAAGCCTCTTACCCTGATCACACTGTAATTGGTGAAGAGTCAGGCCTTCTTCAAGGTAAAGATGACGAAGTGCAATGGATCATCGACCCACTGGATGGCACTACAAACTTTGTAAAAGGTTTACCTCACTTCTCTGTTTCTATTGCTGTACGCATCAAAGGCAAAACAGAAGTCGCTTGTGTTTACGACCCAATGCTGAATGAGCTTTTCACCGCTCAACGAGGTTCTGGCGCGCAACTTAATAATGCTCGTATCCGCGTCAAGCAAGTAAAAGACCTTCAGGGTACTGTTTTAGCAACGGGCTTCCCATTCAAACAGAAACAGCACTCAGAGTCTTACTTTAAGATTATGTCAGCACTATTCGTTGACTGTTCTGATTTCCGTCGCACAGGTTCGGCCGCTCTAGACCTATGTTACCTTGCAGCAAACCGTGTAGATGGTTTCTTTGAGCTTGGTCTTAAACCGTGGGATATCGCTGCTGGTGAGCTTATTGCTCGTGAAGCAGGTGCTATTGTTACTGATTTTGCTGGCGGCACTGACTATGTAAAATCAGGTAATGTTGTAGCTTCAAGCGCTCGCGGCGTTAAAGGCATGCTTAAGCACATCCGTGAAAACGGTAATGAAGCACTACTAAAATAATCTCAAAGCTCCGTCACAGCTGAAATTTTTAGCCCACTCATTAGAGTGGGCTTTTTTGTATCTACAGTATCTATAATTGGGAGCTAACTCTGCTATTAAGTCGCTATAGACACATAACTAAGGCAATATGTGATAAGAAAGTGATGCCTATTTTTAAAAACTACGGATGTATCGATACTAACGCATGGAGATAAAACCTCTTTTCTACTCTCTTCCCCTACTTTTAGTTGGCTGTGGCTCAGGTGCAGACATTGTGCCACTTTCTGAAATAGAACATTGTGATTCAATCCAACAGCATCAAGTAGAGCCTCTAGAATATGAAAGAGGTGGAGAGATTCGAACTCCCACACGCGCATGTTTTGGTATTAGCGGAATCCGCTGATCTTTTCTTGCCACAAAGAAAAAGGCTCTAGTCTTTCGACTAGAGCCTTGAAGATGGCAGGGGTGGAGAGATTCGAACTCCCAACACGCGCATGTTTTGGTATTAGCGGAATCCGCTGATCTTTTCTTGCCACAAAGAAAAAGGCTCTAGTCTTTCGACTAGAGCCTTGAATGTGGCAGGGGTGGAGAGATTCGAACTCCCAACACGCGGATTTGGAATCCGCTGCTCTGCCAATTGGAGCTACACCCCTGTGGTTCGTGTTTAAAGAGACGACTCTCGAATAAATGGCGGAGCGGACGGGACTCGAACCCGCGACCCCCGGCGTGACAGGCCGGTATTCTAACCAACTGAACTACCGCTCCGCACTGGTTAGACTCTTGAGTCTAAATTTAAAGCCTGGCGATGTCCTACTCTCACATGGGGAAGCCCCACACTACCATCGGCGCTATTGCGTTTCACTTCTGAGTTCGGCATGGAATCAGGTGGGTCCACAACGCTATGGTCGCCAAGCAAATTCTTTAATTCGGAAAGCTGTTTTCTCTTATACTAAAAGCGTGTTCTCTACACATTCAATCTGTTCTTGCTTTGAGTCCATCAAAACCCTTTGGGTGTTGTATGGTTAAGCCTCACGGGCAATTAGTACAGGTTAGCTCAACGCCTCACAACGCTTACACACCCTGCCTATCAACGTTCTAGTCTCGAACAACCCTTTAGGACCCTCAAGGGGTCAGGGAAGACTCATCTCAGGGCTCGCTTCCCGCTTAGATGCTTTCAGCGGTTATCGATTCCGAACTTAGCTACCGGGCAATGCCATTGGCATGACAACCCGAACACCAGAGGTTCGTCCACTCCGGTCCTCTCGTACTAGGAGCAGCCCCCTTCAATCTTCCAACGCCCACGGCAGATAGGGACCGAACTGTCTCACGACGTTCTAAACCCAGCTCGCGTACCACTTTAAATGGCGAACAGCCATACCCTTGGGACCGACTTCAGCCCCAGGATGTGATGAGCCGACATCGAGGTGCCAAACACCGCCGTCGATATGAACTCTTGGGCGGTATCAGCCTGTTATCCCCGGAGTACCTTTTATCCGTTGAGCGATGGCCCTTCCATTCAGAACCACCGGATCACTATGACCTGCTTTCGCACCTGCTCGAATTGTCATTCTCGCAGTCAAGCGGGCTTATGCCATTGCACTAACCTCACGATGTCCAACCGTGATTAGCCCACCTTCGTGCTCCTCCGTTACTCTTTGGGAGGAGACCGCCCCAGTCAAACTACCCACCAGGCACTGTCCTCAACCCGGATAACGGGTCTAAGTTAGAACATCAACACTACAAGGGTGGTATTTCAAGGACGGCTCCACCGATACTGGCGTACCGGGTTCAAAGCCTCCCACCTATCCTACACATGTAGGGTCAATGTTCAGTGCCAAGCTGTAGTAAAGGTTCACGGGGTCTTTCCGTCTAGCCGCGGGTACACTGCATCTTCACAGCGATTTCAATTTCACTGAGTCTCGGGTGGAGACAGCGTGGCCATCATTACGCCATTCGTGCAGGTCGGAACTTACCCGACAAGGAATTTCGCTACCTTAGGACCGTTATAGTTACGGCCGCCGTTTACCGGGGCTTCGATCAAGAGCTTCGACTTACGTCTAACCCCATCAATTAACCTTCCGGCACCGGGCAGGCGTCACACCGTATACGTCATCTTACGATTTTGCACAGTGCTGTGTTTTTAATAAACAGTTGCAGCCACCTGGTATCTGCGACTCTCAATAGCTCCATCCGCGAGGGACTTCACCGTCAAGAGCGTACCTTCTCCCGAAGTTACGGTACCATTTTGCCTAGTTCCTTCACCCGAGTTCTCTCAAGCGCCTTGGTATTCTCTACCCGACCACCTGTGTCGGTTTGGGGTACGATTCCTTACAATCTGAAGCTTAGAGGCTTTTCCTGGAAGCATGGCATCAATGACTTCACATCCGTAGATGCTCGACATCGTGTCTCAGCCTTAGAGAGAGCCGGATTTACCTAACTCTCAAGCCTACGCACTTGAACCTGGACAACCGTCGCCAGGCCCACCTAGCCTTCTCCGTCCCCCCATCGCAATTGTAAGAAGTACGGGAATATTAACCCGTTTCCCATCGACTACGCCTTTCGGCCTCGCCTTAGGGGTCGACTTACCCTGCCCCGATTAACGTTGGACAGGAACCCTTGGTCTTCCGGCGAGGAGGTTTTTCACCCCCTTTATCGTTACTCATGTCAGCATTCGCACTTCTGATACCTCCAGCAAGCTTTACAACTCACCTTCAACGGCTTACAGAACGCTCCCCTACCCAATACCATAAATGGCATTGCCGCAGCTTCGGTTTACAGCTTAGCCCCGTTACATCTTCCGCGCAGGCCGACTCGACTAGTGAGCTATTACGCTTTCTTTAAATGATGGCTGCTTCTAAGCCAACATCCTAGCTGTCTAAGCCTTCCCACATCGTTTCCCACTTAGCTGTAATTTGGGACCTTAGCTGGCGGTCTGGGTTGTTTCCCTCTCCACGACGGACGTTAGCACCCGCCGTGTGTCTCCCGGATAGTACTTACTGGTATTCGGAGTTTGCAAAGGGTTGGTAAGTCGGGATGACCCCCTAGCCTTAACAGTGCTCTACCCCCAGTAGTATTCGTCCGAGGCTCTACCTAAATAGATTTCGGGGAGAACCAGCTATCTCCAGGTTTGATTGGCCTTTCACCCCTAGCCACAAGTCATCCGCTAATTTTTCAACATTAGTCGGTTCGGTCCTCCAGTTGATGTTACTCAACCTTCAACCTGCCCATGGCTGGATCACCTGGTTTCGGGTCTATATCCAGCAACTCGACGCCCAGTTAAGACTCGATTTCTCTACGGCTCCCCTAGATGGTTAACCTTGCTACTGAATATAAGTCGCTGACCCATTATACAAAAGGTACGCAGTCACACCACGAAGGTGCTCCTACTGCTTGTACGTACACGGTTTCAGGTTCTATTTCACTCCCCTCACAGGGGTTCTTTTCGCCTTTCCCTCACGGTACTGGTTCACTATCGGTCAGTCAGTAGTATTTAGCCTTGGAGGATGGTCCCCCCATATTCAGACAGGATATCACGTGTCCCGCCCTACTCGATTTCACCTAAAATGCGCTGCCGGTTACGGGGCTATCACCCTGTATCGCAGACCTTTCCAGAACTTTCACCTGACGCATTAAAGGCTTAAGGGCTAATCCAATTTCGCTCGCCGCTACTTTCGGAATCTCGGTTGATTTCTTTTCCTCGGGGTACTTAGATGTTTCAGTTCCCCCGGTTCGCCTCATTACCCTATGTATTCAAATAATGATACCTGCTTATGCAGGTGGGTTTCCCCATTCGGAAATCCCAGACTCAAGTGGCTTTTACTGCCTAATCTGGGCTTATCGCAAGTTAATACGTCCTTCATCGCCTCTGACTGCCAAGGCATCCACCGTGTACGCTTAGTCACTTAACCATACAACCCCAAAGGGTCTTACAGTCAAACAACCAAAGTTGTCTGCAATTATTTAAACATGATGCAGACTCGATTTTGCCGGACTCAAATATAAACATCACAAGGATGTTTCCAAGAACACTTGAATGTGTGTTGGTACCTAAATCTCTCTTTATTTAGCGAAAGTTAGGATTTGAGAACTTTTAAATGAATAACAACGCATCTCATAGAGATGGGGATTGTTGTTATTCGTCAGCTTTCCAAATTGTTAAAGAGCTAATCACTTCTCATGAAGTAACCATTTTTAAAAGCACTTAAATAAATGCACTTAAAGATGGTATCCCGTAGGGGAGTCGAACCCCTGTTACCGCCGTGAAAGGGCGGTGTCCTAGGCCTCTAGACGAACGGGACACTGAATATTTCTTAATAGAAATATTGGTGGAGCTAATCGGGATCGAACCGATGACCTCTTCGCTGCCAGCGAAGCGCTCTCCCAGCTGAGCTATAGCCCCTCTTTAATTTTTATAAACCATCAATCTGTGTGGACACTCATCATGAGTAATCATCGTATAAGGAGGTGATCCAGCGCCAGGTTCCCCTAGCGCTACCTTGTTACGACTTCACCCCAGTCATGAACCACAAAGTGGTGAGCGTCCCCCGAAGGTTAAACTACCCACTTCTTTTGCAGCCCACTCCCATGGTGTGACGGGCGGTGTGTACAAGGCCCGGGAACGTATTCACCGTGGCATTCTGATCCACGATTACTAGCGATTCCGACTTCATGGAGTCGAGTTGCAGACTCCAATCCGGACTACGACGCACTTTTTGGGATTCGCTCACTTTCGCAAGTTGGCTGCCCTCTGTATGCGCCATTGTAGCACGTGTGTAGCCCTACTCGTAAGGGCCATGATGACTTGACGTCGTCCCCACCTTCCTCCGGTTTATCACCGGCAGTCTCCCTGGAGTTCCCGACATTACTCGCTGGCAAACAAGGATAAGGGTTGCGCTCGTTGCGGGACTTAACCCAACATTTCACAACACGAGCTGACGACAGCCATGCAGCACCTGTCTCTCAGTTCCCGAAGGCACAAGACTGTCTCCAGTCTCTTCTGAGGATGTCAAGAGTAGGTAAGGTTCTTCGCGTTGCATCGAATTAAACCACATGCTCCACCGCTTGTGCGGGCCCCCGTCAATTCATTTGAGTTTTAATCTTGCGACCGTACTCCCCAGGCGGTCTACTTAACGCGTTAGCTCCGAAAGCCACGGCTCAAGGCCACAACCTCCAAGTAGACATCGTTTACGGCGTGGACTACCAGGGTATCTAATCCTGTTTGCTCCCCACGCTTTCGCATCTGAGTGTCAGTATCTGTCCAGGGGGCCGCCTTCGCCACCGGTATTCCTTCAGATCTCTACGCATTTCACCGCTACACCTGAAATTCTACCCCCTCTACAGTACTCTAGTCTGCCAGTTTCAAATGCAATTCCGAGGTTGAGCCCCGGGCTTTCACATCTGACTTAACAAACCACCTGCATGCGCTTTACGCCCAGTAATTCCGATTAACGCTCGCACCCTCCGTATTACCGCGGCTGCTGGCACGGAGTTAGCCGGTGCTTCTTCTGCAGCTAACGTCAAATGATGCCGCTATTAACGACACCACCTTCCTCACTGCTGAAAGTACTTTACAACCCGAAGGCCTTCTTCATACACGCGGCATGGCTGCATCAGGCTTGCGCCCATTGTGCAATATTCCCCACTGCTGCCTCCCGTAGGAGTCTGGACCGTGTCTCAGTTCCAGTGTGGCTGATCATCCTCTCAGACCAGCTAGGGATCGTCGCCTTGGTGAGCCATTACCTCACCAACTAGCTAATCCCACCTGGGCATATCCTGACGCGAGAGGCCCGAAGGTCCCCCTCTTTGAGCCGAAGCTATTATGCGGTATTAGCCATCGTTTCCAATGGTTATCCCCCACATCAGGGCAATTTCCCAGGCATTACTCACCCGTCCGCCGCTCGACGCCGTTATCTCCACCCGAAGGCTTTGATAACTCGTTTCCGCTCGACTTGCATGTGTTAGGCCTGCCGCCAGCGTTCAATCTGAGCCATGATCAAACTCTTCAATTTAAGATTTTGTCGGCTCAATGAATACTGACTTCAAAACTACTGTGTAATTTTAAAGCTATTATCGTTCCAACAGAACGATAATGAATTGACTGTGCCAAGACTAAGTTTCCTTTTACAAAGAAAGCTAATCTCGATAGGTCACTTCGTTTCATTGAAACCTAATTTGAAGCCGAAGCTTCTAATTGGATTATCATCAACGAGTGCCCACACAGATTGATAGGTTTATATTGTTAAAGAACTTTGCTTCGAGCCTCACTCGAAACGGACGGCCATTTTAGCGATATAACTCATAGTGTCAAACACTTTTTTTGTTATTTCTCTTAAAGTTAAATGATTAACTTTACTCCGTCTTTTTATCGACGAGATTTGCTTAGCATCCCGTGACAACGAGGGCGCATTATAGGGAGTTCATTCGACAGTACAAGGGGTAAATGGAAAAAATCTGTACTTTTTACTTTGTTCGCTCGTAATTTAATCAAAACGATGTAAATGAAAGCAAAAAGGGCTCTCAAGAGCCCTTTTATCCATATTATTATTGATGTGCAATAATTTGATCTTTACTGACCAATAACTTAACGGGTTTATCTGGCACGATTTTCCCTGCCAGTATTGCTTTAGCCAGTGGATTTTCGACACTTTGCTGGATTGCCCTTTTCAGAGGTCGAGCGCCATATACCGGATCGAAGCCAACTTGCGCAATCAGATCCAGCGCCTTATCTGACACTTCCAGCGCATAACCTCTTTCTTCCATACGCTTGGACAGCCTTTGTAACTGAATAGATGCTATCGACTTAATGTGCTCCTGACCAAGTGGATGGAAAACTACACTCTCATCGACACGGTTTAGAAACTCCGGACGGAAATGTTTATTGACGACTTCCATCACCTGTTCTTTCATTCCGTGATAATCCAAAGAACCAAAGTTTTCCTGAATTCTCGCCGAACCTAAATTGGATGTCATGATAACAACCGTATTGCGGAAATCGACAGTGCGACCTTGGCCATCAGTTAAACGGCCATCATCAAGCACTTGCAACAGAATGTTGAACACATCTGGATGCGCTTTTTCAACTTCGTCTAACAAGATCACGGAGTAAGGTTTTCTGCGTACAGCTTCCGTCAGGTAGCCGCCTTCTTCATAGCCAACATATCCCGGAGGAGCCCCTACCAGTCGAGCGACTGAATGTTTTTCCATAAACTCGGACATATCAATTCGAACCATGGCGTCTTCACTGTCAAACATAAAGCTTGCCAGCGTTTTGCATAATTCCGTTTTACCAACACCTGTTGGGCCCAAGAATAAGAAGGAGCCTATCGGTTTATTAGGATCCGAAAGCCCTGCTCTGCTACGACGAATTGCATTTGAAACCACTTCTACAGCTTCAGTTTGACCAATAACACGATCATGTAGCACCTCTTCCATACGGAGAAGCTTTTCTTTTTCCGCTTCTAGCATTTTGGAAACTGGGATACCAGTCTGCTTAGACAATACGTCAGCTATCTCATTGTCTGTAACTTTGTTACGCAACAAGGTCATTTCCTGCATCTCAGCTTGAGTGGCCAAATCAAGTTGCTTTTCCAACTCAGGAATACGACCATACTGAAGTTCAGACATTCGATTAAGGTCACCAGCTCGACGAGCAAACTCCATATCCATTCGAGCCTGCTCTAACTCACTCTTAATGTGCTGCGTACCCGATAAGGACGCTTTTTCTGCGTTCCACACTTCTTCAAGCTCGGCAAATGCTCGCTCTTTATCTTCCAGCTCTTCATTAAGGTTGCTTAGACGTTTCTCACTCGCTTCATCGTGTTCATTGGTCAACGCTTGCTGTTCAATTTTAAGCTGGATAATTTTCCGCTCCAGCTTATCGAGCGACTCAGGTTTAGAGTCGATCTGCATGCGGATGCTTGATGCGGCCTCATCAATCAAGTCAATCGCTTTATCGGGCAATTGACGATCGGAGACGTAACGATGTGATAAACTCGCCGCAGCGACAATTGCAGGATCGGTAATTTCTACATGGTGATGCAGCTCGTAGCGCTCTTTCAATCCACGTAAAATCGCCACCGTGTCTTCAACCGAGGGCTCATCCACCAGCACTTTTTGAAAACGGCGCTCTAACGCCGGATCTTTTTCAATATATTGGCGGTATTCGTCTAATGTAGTGGCACCAACGCAGTGAAGCTCTCCACGTGCCAACGCCGGTTTGAGCATGTTACCTGCATCCATGGATCCTTCGCCTTTGCCGGCCCCAACCATGGTATGTATCTCATCAATAAAGAGGATGACATTGCCTTCTTCTTTGGACAGCTCATTAAGAACCGATTTCAATCGCTCTTCAAATTCACCACGATATTTAGCGCCAGCAACTAAAGCACCCATATCAAGTGACAGAACTCGTTTGTTGCGTAAGCCTTCAGGAACTTCATTATTGATGATGCGCTGCGCTAACCCTTCAACAATGGCGGTTTTACCAACACCGGGTTCACCGATAATCACTGGGTTATTCTTGGTTCGACGTTGCAGAACTTGAATCGTGCGGCGAATCTCGTCATCACGGCCGATGACTGGGTCCAATTTACCTTGCTCAGCTCGCTCGGTGAGATCGATAGTGAACTTTTCTAAAGCTTGGCGCAAATCTTCAGCATTTTGATCATTCACTTTTTGCCCGCCGCGAACCTTGTCAATGGCATCACTCAGCTTGGCTTCGGTTAAACCTAACTCTTTTAAAAGATCACCGAGTGGTCCGCGATCCTCAATGGCAGCAAGAAGGAAAACTTCTGAAGAAATGTAGGCGTCCTGACGCTTTTGCGCGACTTTGTCACACAAATTAAAAAGTGTACCCATCGAACTGGACAGCTGAACATCACCACCGATACCACTGACTTTGGGTAAACGGTCAAGAATTTCACTCAACTTAGAACGTAAATGGGTAACATCGACATCGAGCATCGTCAGTAATGGCCTAATAGGACTGCCATTCTGATCCATCAGCGCAACCATCAAGTGCACTGGTTCGATGTATTGATGATCGCGCCCCAGCGCGAGCGATTGTGCGTCAGATATCGCTATTTGGAATTTGCTTGTGAATCTGTCGAGACGCATACCTACCTTCCTAACCTTAACGGAGAATACTCTTATAGTCAGTATGAAAGATGGATACGCAAGAATCGATTTTCAAGGGGAGAGTGCTAAGTTTCCTTAGCAATTCTGGGCGTTACTTTTCCAACCATATAAACGTTGCTTGCCTCCCAGTAACCCCATCTCGACGATAAGAAAAGAAGCGCTGCGGATCGAGATAAGTACACAGTTCACTGTAATAAACGTCAGTCACACCGACGTTATTCAAGCGCTGAGTAACAAGCATGTTCATATCTGCTAGCCATTTCCCCGGCTTTTTACGTGGCACAAATGCCTTTTTAGCCTCAGAGTCGAACGAGATGAATGCATCCAATACGTCCTGACCAACCTCAAATGCAGAAGCACCGATTGCAGGACCAATCCAAGCCATTACCTGCCCGTCAAATTTCGCAACCGCATTTTCAACAATCCCATCGGCCAAACCGCGCCAGCCAGCATGAACCGCTGCCACTTGTGTACCAGCGGTATTGGTCAACAAAACGGGTAAACAATCAGCGGTCATAGCAGAACACACTACGCCTATTTGCTGAGTAAAGAGGCCATCAGCATCCAGTACGTTTTGCGTTGGTCTGTCAGCTTCTAATACAAGTGTAGAGTGTGTCTGATTAAGCCAGATTGGTGCCGTCGGCATCTGAGATTGCTGCGTTAACCATTGACGGTTCTTTTCAATAATCGCAAGTTCATCCCCAACATGTGCGCCAAGGTTTAACCCTTGATAAACA
The DNA here is from genome assembly GCA_019339365.1 of Vibrio neptunius. Lineage (NCBI taxonomy): Bacteria > Pseudomonadati > Pseudomonadota > Gammaproteobacteria > Vibrionales > Vibrionaceae > Vibrio > Vibrio neptunius. The sequence continues at coordinate 3,346,620 of CP079859.1, forward strand.
CCAGAAGAAAAGCCTTGGTGTCGAGTCGAAGCAAAAGCTTTAACATGGCTCGGCGCAGGCCAGTTAGGGATGATAATATCCATCTTAGAATTCGTCTTCTAATCCGTGTTGTTGCGTATCTTGGCGAAGTGCTTCGGCCATTTCGACAATGTCATCTGGTACTGGCGCGTGGAACTCCAACTCTTCTCCGGTCACCGGATGATCAAACTTTAGCATCACAGCATGGAGCGCTTGACGATCAAACTTACGGATCATTTCCGCCAGTTCTTCTGAAGCACCAGAAGGAATTCGCGCACGACCACCATAAGCAGAATCACCTAACAAAGGATGCTGAAGGTAAGACATGTGCACACGGATCTGGTGAGTACGCCCGGTTTCAAGTCGTAAGCGAATACGAGTGTGTTCACGGAAATGTTCCGCAACTCGGTAATGCGTCACCGCAGGCTTACCCATTGGACTAACCGCCATCAAAGTACGCTTTGTTGAGTGACGGCCAATCGGCTGTTCTACTCGTCCACCAGCCGTCATACGGCCAATCGCGATAGCTTCGTACTCACGTACGAAGTTGCGCTTTTTCTGTAGAGCACGCACTAAACGAGTTTGGGCTGGCACCGTTTTGGCAACAACCATTAGGCCCGTTGTATCTTTATCGAGACGATGCACAATACCCGCACGTGGCACTTCAGCGATACTTGGATAATGGTGTAACAGCGCATTCAGTACTGTGCCATCTGGTGTACCTGCCCCTGGGTGTACAACAAAACCACGAGGTTTATTGATCACTAAGATGTCATCGTCTTCATATACGATATCAAGAGGAATATCTTGTGCTTCCCAGCGCTCTTCATCTTCCAGTTCTGCTTGAAGGATAATTTCCTCGCCACCCATAACCTTGGTGCGAGGTTTTGTGATCACTTCACCATTAACTTTAACTTTACCGCCAAGCAACCATTCCTTTAAGCGCGAGCGAGAAAAGTCAGCGAATAATTCTGCGATAGCTTGGTCTAGACGTTGGCCTAGTTGGCTATCTTTTACTGTATTTGTTAATTCAATCTGCTGAGCCATATCGAACTTTTTTAAAAACTGTGAGACTAATTGTCACTAGTGTGGAAGAATATCGCTCCATTGTATCTGCTACCGGCAAGAAAGTAACGGAAGCGCAAAAAATATTTATCTCAAGGAATCGAATCCTGACATGAAAAAGCATACTTTATCTGGCTTATTGGCACTGTCCGTTTTGGTTGGCTGTTCTAGCAGCGAAGAAATCGTTCCGGATGTACCGCCATCAGAACTCTACTCAGAAGCACAGGTATCGCTGCAAAGTGGCAATTGGTTAACAGCTATCAATAAGCTAGAAGCACTGGACTCTCGCTACCCATTCGGTGCTTATTCTGAGCAAGTTCAGCTGGATCTAATTTATGCTTACTACAAAAACGACGATTTAGCACTTGGCCTTGCAACTATTGAACGTTTCTCTCGCCTCAACCCAACTCACGAAAAGCTAGACTGGGTTTTGTACATGCGTGGCCTAACCCATATGGCACAAGATCGTAACTTTATGCATGACCTATTTAATGTTGATCGAAGTGATCGAGATCCTGAACCCGTCAAAAAAGCTTTTGCTGACTTCAAAAAGTTACTAGAGCGCCATCCAAATAGCCCTTACGCAGAAGATGCTCAAAAACGTATGTTTGCCCTGAAAAATCGTTTGGCTGACTACGATCTAGCAACAGCTGACTTCTATCTGCGTCGTGAAGCTTGGATAGCAGCCATCAATCGAACACAAGAATTACAAAAAACTTACCCAGATACAGAAGCAGCACGCAAATCACTTGAGATTCAACTCGAGGCTTACGAAAAGCTTGGTTTGGCCGATTCTGCTAAACATACCGAGCAACTTATCAGGCTAAACCCTCAGTAACGGATTATAAATAAGAATAAACGCCTCTTTATTGAGGCGTTTTTTTGCTTACTTTGCTGAGAGAGTTGTTAAGAACTACCTTTAAAAGATGATCTTTCGAGGGTATTTCATGAGCAAAATTGTCTTGTTTCTGATCTTGTTCGTCGCCATACAGCAACATGCCGACGCGCTGTCATTATCACCATTGAAAAAGATCCTTATTTTGGCGATCTGGACGAACTTGAAAGGAAAGGAGCGATACGAGTTCTCGTTTCAGCGGATCTTGGCTTTTACTATATTGAGGATGGCAAACCAAAAGGTATTCTCGCTGAATTGTTGTACCACTTTGAAAAAGAACTAAGACAACGTTCATCTTACTTTAACCTACAGATCATCCCTGTCCATCGAGATGAACTTCTCCCTTCTCTGGAAAAAGGCTTCGGTGATCTGATTGTCGCCAATCTGACAATGACTTCCTATCGTTCAAAATATGTCGATTTCAGCATTCCAGTTTTGCAGGTAGTGCGTGAGCTGTTAATCACTCATGATACTAACGTCCCGCCAATTACAGAGTTGAAAGAAATCAGTGGCCAAGAGATCTGGGTTAGAGCCAGCTCCAGTTACTTTGAAAGCTTACAAAAAGTCAATCAAATGCTTGATGTACATGATTTACAGCCTGTCACTATTCGCTTTGTTGAAGAAACTCTTCAAGATATTGAAATTATTGAACTTGTCAATCAAGGTCATATTAATGCTACCGTTCTAGACAGCCATAAAGCCGAACTCTGGCTTAAGGTTATGGATAACATACTCTTACACGATCAAGCACCTATCAGAGTGGATGGTAAAATTGCTTGGGCAATGCGAAAAAACAGCCCCCATTTACAGTCATTTGTAAACCAATATCTAAGGAAAACTCGATCAGGCACTTTGTTGGGTAACGTCATTTATGGCAAATATCTTGACAAAACAGGCTGGTTAAAACGTATTCTCCACCCTGATCATATTGGCCGCCTTGACTCGTTATCAGGCATCTTTGCCAATTATTCCGAACAATATGACTTTGACCCACTAATGATCTCAGCGCAAGGTTTTCAAGAATCGGGCTTAGATCAGAGCAAAGTGTCACACAAAGGTGCAGTGGGTATTATGCAGGTGTTACCGAGTACCGCTATGGATCCTAATGTCGCCATACCCAATATTTATCAAGTCGATAACAATATCCATGCGGGCGTGAAATACATGCGTTTTCTCAAGGACCGCTATTTTAGTGATGATGACATCACGCCCGACAATCAGGTTTATTTTTCCCTTGCCGCTTACAACGCTGGCCCTGCTAATATTCGTAAGATGCGTAATTTGGCCAAGCAGCATGGCTATGATCCAAATCGATGGTTCCGGCATGTTGAGATCATGGCAAGACGTAATATTGGTCGTGAGCCAGTTCACTATGTCTCCAACATCAATCGGTATTTTGTCATTTACAAGCAGCTCAACGCACTAAAAGAGCAACGTAAACTTCAATCCACTAGCAAAAGCACACCAGATCTCTTCGTTCCTAGTATCGATAAGTAACGCAGGGAAAATATACTCAGACAGAGAACCTGAAAACTATAAAGGGGAATGAGAAGAGAATCACACTGGTAGTTGAGCAACAATTAGCCGAAAGTTTTTATCAGGTCGAACAAGTGCCCTAAAAAGCAGATGATTTTTAGTATGTTGCCTCTCCCAATCTAGCGATATTTTTTTGGGGTACAAGCTTTTTCAGCGCCAAATAAACCAAGTATTTGAGATAGATCACGTTTAATTTCAATCTAAAAACACACCACCAAAAAAGTGATTTATATCACATTATTTTAAACTTGGGCGAGTAATCTGAAGTTAACCCATAAGGGATGCAACAGAGGAATACATCTATGAAAGTAAACATCACTGGTAAAAACATCGAAACCACCTCTGCAATCCGAGCTCATATCGAGAGCAAATTTAAAAAGCTGGAAAAATGGCAAGTAGACATCATCGGATGTCAGGCAAGCTTCTGTGAGGAGCCAAACAAACAGAAGAAATTTGAAGCTGTTATTACCGTCCCTAAAGGTCAGCTTGTGGCGTCTGCAACCAACGAAGATCTTTATATTGCGATCAATGAAGTAGAGCAAAAACTAGAACGTCAGCTAAATAAACTTCGTCACAAGCCTGAAGCACGACGTACAGAGAAACCAGAGCTTGAAGAGATAGAAAGCGAATAATTGTTAACTCATATTGATGAGTTACGGAGGATTTAAAAAATAGCGCCGAAAGGCGCTATTTTTTTGCTTGACGCTCACTAAGCGGTTGCTTATTGTGTTAGCAGCATCACAACAAAAGTAATAATTTATGACTCACAACACCCTGTTCTTTTTTGACTTCTTTTTTCTCCACTAAGCTTGGAGGCTCTCTCGTTTTCGAAAGAAAAGTCAAAAACGAACAGGAAGCCTCCCAAACGGGAGGCTTTTTTTATGAAGGAATGCAGGATGACCGAACAAAAATACTCACTCGATGAAATTCGCTTACGTTTAAATGAGCTGGATGACGAACTGTTGAAGCTCTTATCAGAACGAAGAAAAATGAGTATCGAGGTGGCAAAGAGTAAAGTTCAGACATCTAAACCAGTTCGTGACGCAAGTCGAGAACAACAGTTATTGGTGAAACTGATTAACGCTGGTCATAACAAGTATGAACTTGATGCTCAGTACATTACTAAGCTGTTCCACACTATTATTGAAGACTCCGTTTTACTGCAACAATCTTACCTGCAGAATCTCGCCAACCCTGAATTGAGCCGTAAACCGCTGGCTCGAGTGGCCTTTCTTGGATCTAAAGGCTCATACTCCCACCTCGCTAGCCGTGAGTATTTCAGCCGTAAAAACACAGAGCTGATAGAGCTCAATTGCGAGCACTTCAAAGAGGTGACACAGACGGTTGAATCTGGTCATGCCGATTATGGCGTACTGCCGATTGAAAACACTAGCTCCGGTTCAATCAATGAAGTATACGATCTGCTGCAACATACCACACTGTATATCGTTGGTGAAATGACCCTACCAATTGAACATTGCTTAGTTGCAACTTCGGATATTCGTTTAGAAGAGATAAAAACCCTCTACTCACACCCACAACCTCATCAACAATGCAGTGAATTCCTAAGCCGAATGAAAGGCGTCACACTGGAATCTTGTGCCAGCACTGCCGATGCAATGCAGAAGGTTAAGGAAATGGGTCGCCGCGATGTTGCCGCGATTGGTAATGCTTCAAGTGGTAAACTCTATGGTTTACAGTCGATCCAAGGCAATATTGCTAACCAAACTGAGAACCACACCCGTTTCATCATAGTAGCACGCAAACCCGTGGAGGTTTCCAGCCAGATCCCAGCAAAAACGACACTCATCATGTCAACCTCCCAAGACGCCGGCTCTTTAGTCGCAACTTTACTCGTGCTACAAAAGTACGGAATCAACATCAACAAATTGGAATCGCGTCCAATTATGGGGAACCCTTGGGAAGAAATGTTTTATGTTGATCTCGAATCTCACCTTGAATCCGAAGAGATGCAGCAAGCTCTGAACGAGCTAACAAAACTGACTAAACATTTAAAAGTTTTGGGTTGTTACCCAAGCGAAAATGTCAAACCAACAACAGTGAAACTTCAGTAATTAAACAATGCAGATCAAATAAATTACTTACAAGGACTGACACTAATTATAAATGCACCTAATATTCCGCTTGTTAGTTGCATATTAGGTGTGTGTCAGTCCTTTTAACATATCACTCTGATAGGCGTTATCCATTCATGGGTCAAAAGGCCACTTTCTAGCTGATATGAAATCACTATTTCTACTTACCTTCGCACTTTTAGTGCCGAGTTTTTCTACTCACGCTAATCCTCCGCTCAATGTCTACATGTGGGAAGATACGCTCTCACCGAATGTCATTGAAAGTTGGCAATCGAGCACAGGTACTCCGCTGAAGCTATCCCATTTTGACAATGACGATGAACGTAGCTTGTTGATGATGAAAGGTGTTCAGTTACCTTTTGATCTCGTGGTTTTAGATAATGTTTCAGCACAGATATATGGACGTTTAGGCTCGTTTGAAAATCTTACCCAGCTGAAAAATCGTCATCATAACGACGAAAAATGGCTCCAGGCCTGTGGTGAATACGCCGTCCCTTACTTTTGGGGAACAGTGGGCATTGCCTATCGTAAAGACATAGTGAAAAGGCCCCCAACCAGCTGGCAAGAATTTGTCCATCCACCAAAAGTTCTGGAAGGGCGTATTGGGATGATCAACGACAGCGTTGAAAGCTTTCTGCCGGTATTTTATAGCTTGGGGATCTCTCCAATAGAAGAACAAGAATCGCTCTTCCAGCAAGCCTACCCCGAATTGCAATCTTTCAGCGCCAAAGTACTCACCTACGAGTACATACTCAGCTACATCCGCAGTAATAGGAATGCTGAAAAGCTGGCAATGGCTCTCGCTTATAGTGGTGACCAATATTCATTAAACCGCTACTACACAGATAATCATTGGGACTTCATCGTTCCTGAAGGTGAGTTGTTTTTATGGGTTGACTGTCTGGCGGTCAGTAGTCATTCAACCAATAAAGGAAGCGCGAAAGCCTTCCTTGAGTACCTTATGGATCCCACTATTGCTGCAACAAATGCAACAGACATCAAAGCTGCAACGCCAAACTTAACGGCGTTAAAACAGATGCCTGATTGGTATCTAGATGATGCATCATTGTTTCCAGAACAACAGCGAGTCGAGCAAGGACGCGTAGATAGCGAACTCTCGGCATCCAATATCAGCTTACGAGCAAAAATAATAAATCGCATTCTGAAACGTCATGAAGCTCAGTACTAGAGTTCTGTTGCTAGTTTCCCCAGTCATCCTAACCAGTGCTGCGTTTTCTAGCTACGGCATATATAACAACCAAAAAGATGCGTTAATTAAACGCGAAAACAGCTACCTTCAATTAACAATGGAAAAGCTCGCAGGCCACTTTCGTCAATCAGTGGCTCTGCTGAACAGCTATTCCCTGACCTTAACAAAGAGTGACATTATCCGTCATTACTTTGGTCAGCAGGCTAACCCGTATAGGGAGATGGAGCTGATCGACAACCTGCAGACGACGATTGAGAATCTTCAAGCGAATAAGCAAAACGATATTGCTGTCGCGATTCTGAATCATAATCGCGCTCCGCAGTTCTATGCTGATAATCAGTCCGATCCTTTTTCTAAGCTCGACCAGAATGTATTCCGTTTTGTCGATCGAACCTATCGCCGTACGGGTAATACGTCCTACACTGGATTCACGCAAAACCACCAAGGACAGAGCATTTTGGTACGCTACGATGTCCTCGATACCAATACGCTGATCTCTCCACTTAGCTACAATACCGACCAAGTCTTTTTTATCGTAGTGTATCTATCTTTGGATAAATTTGATCAACTTAAACACATTCTCGAATTCGACAATGACAGCAGCATATTTTTCGCTGACCAACCGATCATTAAATCAGGATTAACCCATTCAGTTGAACTCAAACCAAACCTTTATGCGGTGTTGGATCCTGCCCAATATCTGCTGGACGAAAAGCTGCACAAAATCGAACAAAGGCTGTTGTTGTTCTTTGGCGCTTCCACTGTAGCCACAATCCTGATCCTACTATTTCTGCTCCATCGTCGCGTCATCAGCCCAATTACTCGCCTTGAACACCAACTTCAGCAAGTCGAGAAACATAAGCGTCATAACATTGAACGACTCAGTAGCGACGACGAAATTGGTCGTTTATCCGCTCGTTTTTATGACATGTACAAAGAGCTCAATTCAAGTTATCAAAAAACCAAGGCCATGGCGGAGAACGACCATCTAACACAACTGGCCAATCGCCATCAGTTTCAAGTTTATGTCGAACGTACAATTGCCAACAAATTACTCCACACCCACGCTTGGATCCTGTATATCGACTTGGACAACTTTAAGTACGTTAATGACAAATACGGACATCACCTAGGTGACTCGTTGCTGGTAAACTTCGCCGACCATATCCGTGAAATCTGTCATCAGTATGAATTGTCTTATGGCGTCAAGTGTATCGCTTCAAGATTGTCTGGCGATGAATTTGCCATTTTCATAGCGTCCGCATGCGAGAATAATTACCCAGACAAGATCGCCCAAGCGGTTTTGGAACCTATTCAAGACCCTCAGTGTTCACCTCTGGGTAGCTTTCCTATCACTGCCAGTATCGGTGTCGCGAGCTACCCTCAAGACGGACAGGACTTAGCTAAGCTGCTGTCTAATGCTGATACCGCGATGTATCAGGCCAAACGTGCAGGAAAAAATCAGGTCGCACGATATTCACAAGCACTGGATCACATTGTTCGCCGCCGTACCCAGATTGAGCGAGCATTGAGAAATGGTGAATTCGACAATGAATTTCATTTGATGTACCAGCCTTATTTTGACCGTTCAGGTAAGACCATTGTTGGCGTCGAAGCTCTATTGCGCTGGGATTCACCCAAAATGGGCAAGGTGAATCCGGGAGAATTTATCCCGATCTCAGAAAAAACCGGCCTGTTTGGTAAGATTGATCGCTGGGTCATACTTCGAGCGTTTAAAGATTTTGTCACACTACAAAGCTGTTTTGATCATCCGATTCAGTTGTCCATCAATCTCTCTTCTGCGGAGCTCGACTCATTGCAGCTCGCGCGAGACATACAACACGCCGCCAAACAGTTTGATGTCGTCCCTGGCTTAGTGGATTTTGAGATAACAGAAACCTTTGCCACAGACTCACAAAGCTACTCATTGTTACATGAACTATCATTGATGGGCTTTAAGCTAGCGATTGATGATTTTGGTTCCGGCTATACATCTATCTCTCAGCTTGTAGAATATCCGGTACAGAAAATTAAGCTCGACCGTGAGTTTCTTACCGCGCTGATCAAAACCAATAATCAGAAGGTGGTGAAACCACTGGTGGATTTGTGTCACTCACAATCAATGATAGTGACCGCTGAAGGCATAGAGTCACAGGAAATGCACCAATGGTTGGCGGAGAATCAATGCGATTACATGCAAGGTTTTTTCCTGTCTCCCCCATTTCACTCCATGAGCTCAAACACCTCGATTTATTCACACAAGGAAATCAACATGTCGGTGAAGAAAGTTATTGTCGCTTCGCTTAACCCAGCCAAAATCAATGCTGTCAAAAGCGCATTTCAGGCAGCCTTTAACTCAAAAACGTTTGAGTTTGTCGGTGTGAATGTCGCTAGTGAAGTGGCCGCTCAACCAATGTGCAATGAAGAAACGCATACCGGTGCGCTAAACCGAGTTCGTAACGCTAAGATGTCCTACCCTAATGGCGATTACTATGTGGGTTTAGAGGCTGGTATTGAAAGTAATGTCACGTTTGCATGGATGGTAATTGAATCCGAGACACAACGAGGAGAATCTCGGTCTGCTAGCTTAATGTTGCCACCCGTTGTGATTGAAAAACTAACTAAAGCTAATGAGTTGGGTGATGTGATGGACGAAGTATTTGGCACTGAGAACATTAAGCAAAAAGGGGGCGCCATTAGCTTGCTGACCCAAGACCAATTGACGCGCAGCAGTGTGTATCATCAGGCCTTGATATTGGCATTAATTCCGTTTACTAATCCAGAACATTTCCCCGCTAATCTCTAGGGCCTGTTGACCTTTTGCGGTTAAATTTTGTTCGAGATAAAAGCGTTTTAGTCGCGGCGAGAGGTTTGTCGCCTAGTGACCTAAGCAAAACACCTCTCAACAAAGAGTAAAACGCTTTTAGCCGAACCCTCTGGGCAGCGTTTGTGGTTCCTTTCTACTGCGTTATCGGCTTATCAGGTAGGGCAACTACGTTTCAAATCCTCTGCCTTGTATAAAGAACCCACAAACTGCTGCAAAAATCAGCTCAAAAGGTCAACAGACCTAATAAAAATAAAGGTGCCGAGGGCACCTTTATTTAGGTTCAAGTAAGGCTGAGATATCAGCCTTTTCTGCTTCACTCTTTGACTTCAGTTCATTAGATCCGCGAGTTATAGTTGCGACACCCACCCCTAACATCTGACTGATTTGTCGCTGAGACAGTTCACCTTTAAGCAGTTCACGGCATATATTGACCCTTGCGATCAAAGATTCACGCTCATCGGGTGTGAGCAGCATGGTCAACAACATTTCGTGTTGGTTGGACTCGCTGCTCGTTTTAATCAAATCTAAGATCTGTTGCCAGTCGGTGTACTCAGGTTGTGTTGCCATTTGCTCTCGCTGCCTAGAACGTCATAAAACTAGTATCTGGTGTCGATCTCATTCTGATTGAGAAACGCTCCATCGACCCCCAAAAGGTTACGGTAATAGGTTTCAAACATCAGAATGTTCTGCACATAACCACGGGTTTCCTTAAATGGAATCGCTTCAATAAATGCGTAAGCATCCAGTTTACCTTGGGTACGTTCACGCCAAGTTTTCACTCGATGCGGTCCTGCATTATACGCAGCAAGCGCAAAAATTCGATTATTATCGTATCGCTCTAGCAAGCCTTTTAGATAATGACTGCCTATCTCAATGTTTTTACCGACCTCGTATAAGTCATTGCTACTACGATATGACAGCTGATATTTACGCGCAGTGTACTTAGCTGTTGATGGCATAATTTGCATAATACCTCGAGCACCAACTGGAGAACGCGCTTCAACATCCAACCCGCTCTCTTGTCTCGCCAAAGACATGAGCGTGATAGGGTCGATGCTGTGCTTTTCGCCATAAAAGTTAAACCACCAGCGATGGGCTACTGGAAAACGCAGCTCAAGGTTGTCCCACATTTTGGCCTTGATACTCGCCGTAACCGTTAAGTGAGACCATTCTTTATAGGAAGCATAAGCCGCTAACATCTCTTTCTGCTCAGCATTAGCTCGATTAAGCAACCAACGCCATTCATTCTTCGCAGCGGCAATTTTATCTCGCTCTATCAACTCTTCGATACGGACTAAAGCCGTCATAAACGGTTTTACCGTTTGGTGTTCATAAGAGATGGTAGAGACGGGATAGTTTATTGAGCGCTTGATCTCTTTCGCCGCAGCAACGCTGTAGAAGTTTCTCTGGCCAAGCATATTTTCAAGACGCTGGCTGCCTTTCATGATATCGCCCAGCGCCACTTCACTGCGTCCTAACCAATATTGCCAACGCAGACTTTGCTGAGCAGTCTCGGGGAGGTGGCCTATCCAGTTTTCCACATCACGCCAGTCGGCTTCTTGAATCGCCAAACGAATTCGACGCTCAATCAAAGCAATATTGCTGGATGTTCCAATCTTTTTATCTCGCCATTTAGCCAAAGATTCTGAATCCGTATTAATCAGACGGAAAGCAATATAGTCAGCCAGCTTCTGAACCTCACTGGCAGGCATTTTCTGTGCAGAGGTTGCTTGGTCAAATACGCTTTGTGCCTTATTGGCATCTTTTCTTGCCAGCTTTTTCAATGCAAGCCCTGTCTGAGAACGATTAAAATCACTTGGGGTATGCTGACGAGCAAATGCAACAACGTTTTCTGGCCGATTAAACAAGGCCTTCATATCGGAAGCTTGCTGGCGGGATCGATCAGAGTTGAGGAGCCTCTTGAGGTAATTCATTAACGAACCATTGCGTTCTTCAAATGCTAGCAGCATACGCTCAAGGATTTGTTGATCGGTTCTCAGCCCAGCTCTGTCCCATGCTTCAAATAGAGGATCACAAGCATCAGCAATACTCTGTCCGGAATGCCAAAGTTTGTTTGCCCCGTCAAAAGCCTGATCTTTCTGTCCCGTTTGATAGAGCGCATGGTAGTAGTGGCATTGATAAGTTTCACCACGAGGTTCCACTGTCTGGAATTCTGCCAACTTTTGCCATTCCTTCTGTCTGGCAAGGCTGTCGATATATGGCGCTCGAATGCGAGCTGAAAATGGCAGCGAACGATAAGTATCAATAAACGCTTCCACTTCCGCCGGTGATCGTTGCCCTATATCGACTAAAAAAGCGCGGTAGTCTGTATAAGGGGTCAGAGGATAACCTTTGATTTTACTGCGAATTTTTTGGTATTGGGTGACTTGATTGTTGTCTAGGTATTCTTGTGCTTGATCATAGATTTTCCGTTGTTGCTGGAGCTCACTTGCCATTGCTGAAGTGGCTAAACTTGCGCTGCAAACCATCGAGACCCAAGTCAAAATCGATGAAGGAATGCGATGCAGCGACTTTGAAAACGTCAGCATCATAAATTCTCGTCCTGTTGAGAATAATTAGTAGGGTAGATAATTTATGCTTATTGTAAGCGGCCATGTAAAGGGTATAGATGCAAATAATAATAAATTCACACAACTGTGACATAAGTTGCACCTCTACAAATGTATTGCTCACTTATCCATCAACAAAGTCAATTAGTTGTCCATACTCCTTATTTCGAAGGTAACAAAGCACCCCATCTTGGTATAAAATGCCCCTTTACGTGAATTGAAATTTTAGGAACGATCGGCAATGGCTGAATACGTATATACCATGTCGCGGGTGAGCAAAATCGTGCCACCTAAGCGTCAAATTCTGAAAGACATCTCGCTAAGCTTTTTCCCTGGTGCCAAGATCGGTGTTCTAGGTCTGAACGGTGCGGGTAAATCCACCCTACTACGTATCATGGCGGGTATTGATACTGATATCGATGGTGAAGCACGTCCACAACCAGGCTTGAATGTCGGCTACCTACCGCAAGAACCTGTATTAGACGAGTCTAAAACCGTACGTGAAATCGTTGAAGAAGCGGTATCGGACGTTGCAGGTGCGATGAAGCGTCTTGATGAAGTATACGCTGCGTACGCAGAACCTGATGCTGATTTCGATGCTCTCGCAAAAGAGCAAGGCGAACTGGAAGCACTTATTCAAGCCAAAGACGGCCACAATCTAGATAACACGCTTGAGCGTGCTGCAGATGCACTGCGTCTTCCGGAGTGGGATCAGAAGATCGAACATTTATCAGGTGGTGAACGTCGCCGTGTGGCTATCTGTCGCCTGCTACTTGAGAAGCCAGATATGTTGCTTCTGGACGAACCAACCAACCACTTGGATGCAGAATCTGTTGCTTGGCTGGAGCGATTCCTGGTTGACTATACTGGTACTGTTGTTGCAATCACACACGACCGTTATTTCCTAGACAATGCAGCAGGCTGGATTCTAGAACTTGACCGTGGTGAAGGGATTCCATGGCAAGGCAACTATACCTCATGGCTAGAGCAAAAAGACGCACGTTTACAGCAAGAAGCCTCTCAGGAAAAAGCGCGTCAGAAAACCATTGAGAAAGAACTTGAATGGGTTCGCCAGAATCCAAAAGGGCGTCAGGCAAAATCAAAAGCACGTATGGCACGTTTTGAAGAGCTTCAAAGCGGTGATCACCAGAAACGCAATGAAACTAACGAGCTATTCATCCCACCAGGCGAGCGCCTAGGTGATAAAGTTATTGAAGTAAATAACCTAACTAAGTCGTTCGACGGCCGTGTTCTCATTGACGACCTTTCATTCAGTATGCCAAAAGGTGCCATTGTCGGTATCATCGGCGCGAACGGCGCAGGTAAGTCTACCCTCTTCAAGATGCTGAGTGGCACAGAACAGCCAGATTCAGGCTCTATTGAGATGGGTGATACTGTTAAGCTAGCGTCTGTCGACCAGTTCCGTGACAGCATGGATGACAGCAAAACTGTCTTCCAGGAAATATCTGAAGGCGCAGACATCATCAAGATCAACAACTTTGAAATTCCTGCGCGCGCTTACTGCTCTCGCTTTAATTTCAAAGGCTCGGACCAACAAAAGATCATCGGTGAACTATCTGGTGGTGAACGCAACCGTGTCCACCTTGCTAAGCTGCTCAAAGCTGGTGGCAACGTACTGCTACTCGATGAACCAACCAATGACCTTGATGTTGAAACGCTGCGTGCACTAGAAGAAGCCCTGTTGGAATTCCCAGGTTGTGCCATGGTAATCTCGCACGACCGTTGGTTCCTAGACCGTATCGCCACACACATCATCGACTATCGTGATGAAGGTCAGGTGAACTTCTACGAAGGTAACTATACTGAGTATATGGAGTGGCTGAAGAAGACCTTAGGTCCGGAAGCAGCAGAACCGCACAGAATCAAATACAAGCGTATTACAAAGTAATCTTGCTTGAAATTTGTGCAAAGGCCGCTATCATTAGCGGCCTTTATTATATATTGATTCAAAAAAGCCACCACATATATCGAGGCTTTAATCAATAGTGCGAACGAGCGCGCATAGTAGTCACTTCTGATTTGATAGCCTTATAGGATACCTTTAAGAGAGACAACTATGATCGAACGCCGTCGATTTTCGCGCATTGTTTACCAGACACAAGCATTGCTATCTCAACAAAACAGAGTGGTGAAATCCTCTTTGTGTGATTTATCCCTGCATGGACTGCTGCTGACGTCAGATGACGCAGATTCGCTTGATGTCGACAGTATGGTAGATGTAGAGTTTTCGCTTCAAGACAGCGATATCACGATTGAGCTAGTCGGCAAAATTGTGGGTCTCAATAACAATGTGATCCGTATAAGTATTGATCATATTGACATTGAGAGTATCGGACATCTGAAGCGGTTAATTGAATTGAATGTCGGTGACGATGAACTCCTACACAGAGACATTGAGCACCTGTCAGATTTGGGTGAATACACCTAACTAAGCAGTATGTCCAACAAGATAACAATCTCTATCCCCTCTTCATCTGGGGAGCAACAGTTTCACCTGTCAAGAAAAGCCCTTCTTATTGCTATTGCAGGTTCAATCAGTGTGATTGCCCTCAGTGCGACTGCCACTTATTACAGCTGGCAGCAGCAGAATTCTTCCCAAGCCCAAGTCGTTCAACTGCGTAATCAACTTGCTCAAGCCGAGCAACAATACCAACAGCAGGTCAATGAAACCCATACTTTGTCTCAAGAACTGGAAGAGAAGCGCGACCAAATCCATACCCTAGGCAAGCGAGTTTATGATGTGGAGTCAGTACTTGGTCTTGCTGACGATACACAGGCTGAAAAGTACAACTTGGCGAATCGTATTGATGCCGCAGCGGTCGATTCTGCCGTGCGAGCCACCATGTTTCGCATGATCCCGAACGATACGCCGATGAACTATCTGCGCATCTCTTCACCTTATGGACGACGGATTAATCCAATCACAGGCAAACGTCACACTCATACGGGTATCGATTTGACCTGTAAACGCGGCGAAGCGATTTACGCCCCAGCCGATGGCGTTGTGGAGACAGTTCGACCAAGCTCAAAAGGCTTTGGCAACTTCCTGACTTTGAGACATTCGTTTGGCTTTATGAGCTCATACGCCCACCTAGCGAAATTTAAAGTGCGCAGTGGTCAGTTTGTGAGTAAGGGAGAACTGATTGGGACATGTGGTAATTCTGGAAACTCTACCGGACCTCATCTTCATTATGAGATTCGATTTCTTGGCCGAGCGCTTAACCCTCAATATACCATGGATTGGACACCAGAGAACTTTAACTATTTGTTTGAAAAAGAGAAGAACGTGAAATGGGCACCTTTGGTTGAATTGATAGACAATACGGTCAGATTACAGGTCAACCTCACTAACCATCCTTATCAAGATGCACCGGTAAATACGGTAAAGCGTGACGAAAACCTATCCGATACTCTCACCATACAATAAAAAGAGCTGCTTAAAGCAGCTCTTAAAACATCAAATTAGTAGTGATATGTTAGCTACGATGGATGGAATCATTCGCTTGCTTCAGTAGATTCTGGCTTTCATGCATAAACTGCTGAGAATAGTCACCAAACCATTCGCTGACTTTATTGAAGCTTGTGACAAACGCTTGCTTATCTTTACCATCTAACACTTTCAGTGCTTCGCCAAAACATTGATGGAAGCGCTTTATCATATCGATGTTTTCTTCAGAAGAAAGGATAATATCACCGTATAAGTTCGGATCCTGACCGAAAAGACGCCCCACCATCGCCAACTCCAACCGATAGATTGGTGAGCTTAGTTTCAACAGCTTATCAATGTTTGGGTTCTCACGGCTCAAATGCAGGCCGTAAGCAAAAGACGTAAAGTGGCGTAACGCCTGTATCAAAGTCATCCCGTGATCGTGCTCTGAGGCATCAATCTGGCACAAACTCGCTCCCCAAATAGAGAACTGTTTCAGTAACCACTGGTAGTGTTCTTCACCACGACCATCGCAGTAAACAATAACCTGCTTAGCTAAGCTCGGCACATCAGGGCCAAACATTGGATGCAGTCCGACAACGGGCCCTTGATGCACATTGAGCATACTTTGCAGCGGTTTAGACTTGATCGAGGTTAAATCACACAAAATGCAATCTTTTGGCAGTTTGCCTAGCTTCTCAATCACGCCCTGAGTAAGATGAATCGGAACAGTAACTACCACTAGGCCTGCGTCCACCAGCATTTCATCCGCTTTATCCCAGTCTTTGCTGCCAAGTACTTTGACATCATAACCAGATAGTTTGAACATTCGACCAAACAAACCACCCAGTTGGCCATTACCACCTACAACCACCACAGAACGCAATTCTGGATTCAAACACTTAAAGCCAGAATCGTTCTCACTCGCGTAAGACTCACGCATGGTACGACGAAGAATGTCTTCAATCAGCTGAGGCGGTACGCCTTTCTTTTCCGCTTCTTCGCGACGTGACGCTAACATGGCCGCTTCACGATCTGGCGCATAAATCGGCAGACCGTGTTCGCTTTTTACTTCACCAACTTTCTCTACCAGAGACAGTCGTTGTGCCAATAAATCCAGAATTTGTTTGTCTACTGCGTCAATTTGATCACGCAATTCATTCAATTCTACGGCCATGATGTTCCTTGTTACTCTTTTCTTAACCTTTCAGACGATCTTCCAAGAATGGGACCAGTTCTGAGTGTGCATGACGCAATAGTGCCTCAGTTGTATCCCAATTGATACAGGCATCGGTAATTGAAACACCATATTGCATTTCGTTGAGAGGAATATCGGATGGCTGATTACCTTCATTAATATGACTCTCAATCATCAGACCAATAATCGATTTGTTGCCTTCACGAATTTGGTGAATCACATCTTCAGCAACCAAAGGTTGGCGGCGGAAGTCTTTACGCGAGTTAGCATGGCTACAATCGACCATCAGAGAGGCATCCAGACCCGCTTTTGCCATATCCTGTTCACACTCAGTGACTGACACTGAATCGTAGTTGGTTTGTTTACCACCACGCAGAATAACGTGACCATTTGGGTTACCTTGAGTGGTCAGTAGCGCTACCTGACCTTCACGGCTGATACCCATGAAGCGGTGGCTTGAAGACGCTGCCTGCATCGCATTGATGGCTGTTGCCAAGCTTCCATCAGTACCATTCTTAAAGCCAATCGGCATAGATAGACCACTCGCCATTTCACGGTGAGTCTGAGATTCTGTCGTACGTGCGCCAATTGCTGCCCAGCTGAATGTATCCGCTAGGTATTGAGGGCTGATCGGATCCAGCGCTTCAGTCGCCAGTGGAATCTCCATCTCTGCTAGTTCAACTAGCAGTTTGCGCCCTACGTGCAGACCGTGCTCGATATCGAAAGTACCATCTAGGTGTGGGTCATTAATCAAACCTTTCCAACCCACTGTGGTACGTGGTTTCTCGAAGTAGACGCGCATAACAATGTAAAGCTGGTCGCTGAGCTGCTCAGACAATGCTTTAAGACGCTTAGCGTACTCTTTCGCTGCGTCCAGATCGTGAATTGAGCAAGGACCACATACAACCAATAGGCGATGATCTTTTTTATGAATAATGTTAGCGATAGTCTGACGAGACTCCTGAATAAAACGACGAGCGTTATCACTCAGCGGTATCTTGGCTTTCAGCTCTTCAGGTGTAATTAGAACTTGTTCTTCACTAATATTAATGTTGCTCAATTCGCTTTTTTGCATAACTCAAACCTGTATATATATTTTTACACCCAATTTTAACCATCTTTACTGGGCTGGATTAATCATAAAATAACAGCCTAAAAACAAATTTCAAGCTGTACACATAAAAAAACACAATGTAAATATTTATATACACAACTATATTTTGAGCGAGTTAGTTGAAAAACTTCGACTCATGCATGTTTTCTTCAACTTATCTTTTCTAAAATAAGCCTATAGCCCAGCATATTATTTCACTCATGGATCTCATTCTTTCCTTACTTCAGCAAATGTGTGTCTACTTAGTCCTTGCTTATATGCTAAGTAAAACCCCTATTTTCCTGCCATTGCTGAGTATCTCTAATCGCCTAACGCACAAACTCAGTGTCTACGTCCTGTTTTCCCTATTCTGTGTTATGGGCACGTACTTCGGCTTACAGATCAATGATGCGATTGCCAATACCCGTGCCATCGGAGCCGTGATGGGGGGATTATTTGGTGGGCCTATAGTTGGCTTCTTTGTCGGGTTAACCGGTGGTTTGCATCGTTACTCGCTTGGCGGGTTTACCGATCTGGCTTGTGCTATCTCGACCACCGCAGAAGGCCTGATAGGTGGCTTATTACACACTTATCTGCTCAGGCGAGGGAAAGGTGCCCAACTGTTTAACCCAAGCGTAGTATTTGCGGTCACCTTGGTAGCGGAAATCGCCCAGATGGCGATCATTCTGATCGTCGCTAAGCCATTTGATCAGGCGTATTCATTAGTCTCTGCGATTGCTGCCCCAATGATCATCGCGAACTCCGTCGGCGCAGCGCTGTTTATGAGCATACTGCAGGATCGAAAAACTATCTTTGAAGAGTATTCCGCCACCTTCTCACGCCGGGCATTGAATATCGCCGAACGGTCCGTTGGCATCCTCGTTTCTGGTTTCACCACGAAAAATGCGGAGAAGATTGCTCGAATCGTTTACGAAGAAACCAATGTGGGCGCCGTGTCGATCACTGACAATGAGAAAATCCTCGCCTTTGTCGGCATTGGTGACGATCACCATGAGCCGGAAACACCGATCTCTTCGCAAAGTACACTCGATGCCATCTCACGTAATGACATTATCTACCTCGACGGCAAAGACAAACCTTATCAGTGTTCAATCTCAAAAAGTTGCAAACTGGGTTCCGCACTAATTATTCCTTTGCACTCAGGAGATAAAGTAATTGGCACCATTAAGCTGTACGAGCCGAAACGTAAGCTGTTTTCGACCATCAATATGTCGATGGCCGAAGGGATAGCGCAGCTGCTTTCCAGTCAGATCCTATTTGGTGACTACCAACAGAAACGCACTTTACTTTCTCAAGCAGAGATAAAATTGCTGCATGCGCAGGTAAATCCACATTTTCTGTTTAACGCGCTGAACACCATCAGTGCTGTCATTCGTCGCGACCCTCCTAAAGCTCGTGAGCTGATTCAGCACTTATCACATTTCTTACGCAGTAACCTCAAACAAGACGTAGAAACAGTGACTCTTAAGGAAGAATTAGCGCACGTTAACGCATATCTTACCATCGAGAAAGCACGTTTCACCGACCGATTAGAAGTGGACATTGATATTGATGCCGCATTGCTGGAGCGTAAGCTGCCGACCTTTACCCTACAACCTTTGGTAGAGAACGCCATTAAACATGGCATATCAAATCTACTGGAGGGAGGAAAGATCCGCATTTACAGCCAGAAGCTTGAGCTGGGTTATCAGCTGTGTGTAGAAGATAACGCAGGCAGTTACACACCACCAGCCAATAATCATCAGGGGCTAGGGATGCAAATTGTCGATAAGCGGTTGACCAATAAGTTTGGTCAGATGGCATCACTGTCTATCGACGTAACACCAAACCAACTGACGAGAATGAGCTTCCTCATTCCGGAAAAGACAATGGGTTAGGACACGGATATGATTTCTGCTTTAGTCATAGATGACGAACTGTTTGCGCGTGAAGAGTTGACCGAACTGCTTGAAGAATCAGGCAAAATCACTGTGATAGATCAGGCCAGTAATGCGATTGAAGGCCTGAAAAAGATTAACCAGCTAAAACCCGATGTGGTCTTTCTCGATATTCAGATGCCACAAATCACCGGCATTGAGCTACTCGGGATGCTGGACCCGGAAACCATGCCAAAGGTTGTGTTTGTCACCGCCTACGATGAATTTGCTATTCAGGCGTTTGAAGACAACGCATTCGATTACTTATTGAAACCGGTAGATACCTGTCGGTTGGACAAAACCATCAAACGCCTTCTTAAGTCAGCCAACAGTCACACTCAGGAGCAAGTCACAGCAATCACCCCATCCAGCCTAGATCAAGTACCTTGTATTGGCTTGAATCGGATTGTCATCATTCCGACACAAGATGTGGAGTTTGCTTACAGTGATATCAGTGGTGTTCATGTCCAGACAGGAGACCAGAAAGCCACATCTCAACTGACACTCAAAATACTCGAAGAAAAAACATCTCTGGTGCGCTGCCACCGTCAGTTTCTGGTTAACATAAAAGCGATTAAAGAAATCAAATTGCTAGAAAATGGATTAGCAGAAATTGTCACTGTCAGTGATCAAACGATTCCGGTCAGCCGTCGCTACCTGAAAACACTGAAAGAAATGCTTGGATTCCATTAAAAAGAGCCGCAACTGCGGCTCTTTTTTGCTCATTACTTTTCAACTCATCCAACAACACGTTTCATCGCTTCGGATGTCAGCTTCCACTCATCACTACTACGCAACTCAGACAAGGTAAACGACTGTTTCTTCAATAACGCGGTCGCTTGTGGCGTTTCCATCACTGGTAGGTTGTCCAACACTTCAATCTGCGCATCACGCTTATTGCATACCAACACCATGTCACAACCCGATACCAGAGACTGATGCGCACGTTCAGCTGGCCCCCCCATCACAGACGCACCTTCCATCGTCAAATCATCAGAGAAAATAATGCCATTGAAGCCCAACTGTTTTCTTAACACAGCCTTGAGCCAAAATTCAGAGCCACTGGCTGGCTGATCGTCGTAATGAGGGAACACCACATGCGCCGGCATCATCGCATCCAATAGCCCCGCCTCGATCTGAGCTTTAAAAATCGCCATATCCTGTTCAAAGATAGTGTCTCGCTGATCGTAGGGCGTTTCCAAGTGAGAATCCGCAATCACACCACCATGACCGGGGAAATGTTTGCCCGTCGTTGCCATGCCAACCGCTTTCATACCGCGCATGTAAGCATTGCTGTGACGGATGATACTATCAACATCTTCGCCAAATGAACGGCTACCAATCGCCTTACATTCATGACCTTTATCCAGCACCGGAGCAAAGCTCAGATCAATATCGTGAGCCATCAGTTCCGCTGCCATTAGCCAACCACCTTGCTGCGCCAGCTTTTCTCCATTCGCTTGCTTGGCATAAGATTCTGCCGCAGGGATAAGTGAGAAACCTTCCTTGAAGCGTTGAACTCGACCACCTTCTTGATCAACGCCAATAAGAATCGGACGTTTCGCAGCCTGGCGAATGGCTTGGTTCAAGGCGAGTAACTGTTCATTGTCGTGATAGTTGCGAGTAAACAGAATCACGCCCCCGACGGTTGGGTGTTCAAGAATTTCTCTATCTTCCGTGGTCAGTTCGCAACCTTCTACATCAACCCATAAAGGTCCCATAATCATTCCTTACTGTTTCAAAGCCGCAACAGCGGATTCACGTTGTTCAATTAATTGGTTAACGCTTTCTTCCTGCAGAGGTAACAGCGTGCGAATTCGAGCTAAACCTTTCATATTCAACTCCTCTATTTGATTTGCAGTGTACTCAGCCTCGTGAAACTGGGGAATAGTTAATCCTGTACGAACGTAAATTTGGAACAAACGAACGCATGAACTGAGAACAGGATCATAGAATCGATATGGTTGTTATTTCACAACACAATGAACTTAGGAATGAATTACCCATATCAGCACGCTGACAAAAGCGATAAATAACGCCCCCTTTAGGCCACACGTATTAAGTCTGCCCAGTGCGCCATGAGATCCTTAGGCGTCGGCAAAATCATATTGATGAGCTTGTGACAAAGTACAGTGAAAATAATGAGTGAGATATCGCTTTTTTAGGAAGTTTGGGCGCATACTAGCAACAACATATCGGTGATTAGTTCACGCCAAAAAGGAGGCGCACTGACGGTGCTACTCTATCAGCCGGAGAACAGGTGGAAATTCGCAATGGATAAAGAGCTTTATATTGGCATCATGTCTGGCACCAGTCTAGACGGTATCGATGTCGCCCTAGTAGAGGTAAGGGACGAGCACATTCAGTTAATCGACCATAGCGATTACCCAATACCTTCGATAATTAAAGAACAAGTACTCGATATCTGTCTCGGCCAACAAACCAACTTAAAGCAGATAGGCACACTGGACCATCAGCTGGGGCACTTGTATGCTGATGCAGTGTTAGCCTTACTTGAAAAAACAGGCCAAAGTAAGGAGCAGATTACCGCAATCGGTAACCACGGTCAGACGGTTTTCCATCAACCTACGGGTGACGCGCCGTTTACTACTCAGCTCGGTGATGCCAATATCATTGCAACGCGAACAGGCATTACAACCATTGCCGATTTTAGACGTAAAGATATGGCATTGGGCGGGCAAGGCGCACCACTGGTTCCAGCCTTTCACAGGTCGCTGTTTCAATCAAATACATCGAGCATAGTAGTGCTCAATATTGGCGGGATTGCCAACATCTCCGTGCTTCGCCCTGATCACCCTGTCATCGGTTACGATACCGGACCGGGCAACATGTTGATGGATGCTTGGTGTCACCAGCACCAAGGCCAGCCTTTTGATAGAGACGCCTTGTTCGCACAACAAGGCCATATCGATACAGCACTGCTCAACGCTCTACTTCAAGAGCCTTACCTCGCACAAAAAGCGCCAAAGAGCACAGGTCGAGAGCGGTTTAACTTGCCTTGGTTAGAGGCTATTCTAAGCAACCATAACTGCTCTGCTGAAGATGTTCAGCGAACATTGTGCGAATACACTGCGCAAACCATCAGCTTAGAGGTCGAAAAGTACTCGCTGGGGGAGCAGCCGCAATTATTAGTTTGTGGCGGTGGCACCTGTAATCCACTGCTGATGAGCCGCCTGAAAGCATTACTTCCAGCATGGTCTGTCGACTCTACAGATTCACAAGGTGTTGATAGTCAGAACATGGAAGCGATGGCATTTGCTTGGCTTGCCTATCGCCGCATTCACAATCAGCCAAGCAATTTGCCAGAAGTCACCGGAGCGAGCCATCCTGCTTCTCTTGGTGTGATGTATTTTGCCGATTAAATAAGGACGATTATGACCAACGATGCACTCATCGCAGCACTTTCCCATTTGGTTTCTGAAGGTCGTAACCCAGAAACAATGGATATTGACCTGCTGCCTTCTCTGGAAATCGTTAAAAGAATTAACCAGCAAGATAAGCTCGTTCCACTCGCGGTAGAAAAAGTGCTGCCTGACATTGCTCAGGCGGTGGACAAAATCACTCAAGCATTCAAATCGGGTGGCCGCTTAGTGTATATGGGCGCTGGTACCAGCGGACGTTTAGGGGTCCTTGATGCCTCGGAGTGTCCCCCTACGTTTGGCGTCTCCGATCAAATGGTCATCGGCCTGATTGCAGGCGGCCCGGATGCTATCCTCAAAGCCAAGGAAGGCGCGGAAGATTCGCCGGAGCTTGGCGTTGCTGATTTGAAGTCTATTGAGTTCAGCGATAAAGACGTCGTGGTAGGCATTGCAGCTAGCGGCCGAACGCCTTACGTTATTGGTGCGCTGGAATACGCTAACGACCTTGGAGCGACGACAGTGGCTTTGTCATGTAATCCGGATTCGATCATTGCGGAAGTCGCACAGATCGCGATTAGTCCAGTAGTAGGACCAGAGGCATTAACGGGGTCAACGCGATTGAAGTCAGGAACGGCGCAGAAGCTTGTTCTCAATATGCTGACCACGGCCAGTATGATCCGTTTGGGTAAGAGTTATCAAAACTTGATGGTTGATGTGAAAGCGACCAACAAGAAACTGGTCGCACGTGCCGCTCGCATTGTCATGCAGGCGACTGAGTGCGACAAACAGCAAGCCGTCAATACGCTTGAACGAACCGACTATGACGTCAAATTGGCCATCTTAATGCTCCTGACCGGAATGGATGTCGACAGTGCTAGAAGTCAACTAAATCATCAGGAAGGCTTCCTGAGACGAGCAGTAGAAAAACACAATCAATAACAATAAAGGCTTGGTAGATACCAAGCCTTTATTATTTAATATTCGTTCGCATGTTCATCCCAGCCACGCTTCCATTCCATACGAAATTTCTGCGCTTCTGCCGTGCCTTCACACACACCTTCATAATACTGCCCCGTTAAACCAATCTGATAAGCAAAGTTGGGGTTGCAGTACTCTTGGATTCCTATCAGATAACCTTGCTCATAATCTCCCTGCATCGCACTGCCTAAACTGGCTAACTCTTTAAAAGAGCGCTGAGAGTGGCCACGAATACCATCTCGATATCCAATCTCATACCAATCTCCTTCGTGAGCCAGTTGCTCAGTACTAGCAGTACACGCCATTAACGTAGATACCAACATCAGAAAAATGAGTCTTCTCATTGTTTTTCCTTGTTTTTATTGAAGGTCTCTTAATCAAAACACTAAATGCCCGACTTTGCCACTGAGATGCACTAAAAACCGCTTAACAGTGCCAATTACCACTCAGCCTGTCATATGACCACTCAGCTGAGATTTGAATGAGAATGGTCATCGAGAAGCGTAACATTGAAACTGAACTTATTAAATCTTGACTAAGGAACAAGTGCTATGTTGTGGTTTCTAACCTGTGTTGCTGCTCTGATAGGCGGATACTTCCTCTACGGGTCATTGGTTGAAAGAATCTTCGGTATTAATGAAAAGCGCCAGACACCGGCTCATACGAAGGCGGACGGTGTGGATTTTGTTCCAATGTCGACTAAGAAAGTCTATCTGGTTCAGCTTCTGAACATCGCTGGTGTTGGGCCTATCTTCGGTCCCATTATGGGCGCACTGTATGGCCCTGCGGCAATGCTTTGGATTGTTGTCGGTTGTATTTTCGCTGGCGCAGTGCACGATTACTTCTCAGGTATGCTGTCGGTACGTAACGGTGGAGCTTCTGTGCCAACAATCACAGGTCGCTATCTAGGCAATGGTGCAAAACACTTTATGAATATCTTTGCCATTGTTTTATTGTTACTTGTAGGTGTCGTCTTTGTTTCTGCACCAGCAGGTATGATCACCAATCTAATCAATGAACAAACCAGCATCTCTGTCAGCATGACATCAATGGTTATCGCTATTTTTGCTTACTACATTATCGCCACTATTGTTCCTGTCGACAAAATCATTGGCCGCTTCTATCCACTCTTTGGCGCACTGCTTATTTTTTATGTCGGTTGGCCTGATGACAGCAGTTGCGCTATCAAGCGAGCACACGGTAATGGGTGATTTTCAGATAACGGATATGTTCACCAACCTGAACCCGAACGACATGCCACTATGGCCCGCTCTATTTATCACCATTGCCTGCGGTGCTATCTCTGGTTTCCATGCTACTCAGTCACCTTTGATGGCTCGTTGTATGGAGAATGAGAAGAACGGTCGCTTCGTTTTCTACGGTGCCATGATTGGTGAAGGTGTGATTGCGCTTATCTGGTGTGCGATTGCGCTGTCTTTCTTCGGCAATCTCGACGCGCTCTCTGAAGCCGTGAAAAACGGCGGGCCTGGTAATGTGGTCTACAGCTCTTCGTTTGGCCTACTTGGCGTAGTTGGTGGTGTGATTGCCTTCTTAGGCGTTGTTATCTTGCCCATCACATCTGGTGATACTGCGTTCCGCTCTAGCCGTTTGATCTTAGCCGAATACTTCAACATGGAGCAGAAGACTCTGCGTAATCGCCTACTGATGGCAGTCCCTCTTTTCGTGATTGGTGGCATCCTAACTCAAGTAGACTTCGGTGTTATCTGGCGTTACTTCGGCTTCGCTAACCAGACAACCGCAGTCATGATGCTGTGGACAGCTTCAGCTTACCTGCTTCGTCACAACAAACTGCACTGGATCACGACGATTCCAGCCATCTTTATGACGACTGTCGTGGTGACCTTTATCCTTAACAACAGCACGCTAGGATTTGGGCTACCAATGAACGTGTCGACCATCGCTGGCATCTTGTTCTCGCTCGCGACAACGGCCTACGTCATCCAAAAATCTAGAGGCAAAGGGGAAACTGACCTAGAGGATGAAAACGAAACCAAAGTGGCAACTGAAACCGCTTAAGCCAATTGATTGGCATATTGAATAGGGCTCCTTAGGGAGCCTTTTCTTTGGTCTAAAAACTGTCACGCTAGGTCTATAGCAAAAACTGAGTTCAAAACCTGCTAACTGGATTTAAACGGGATCTAAAAAAGGCGACTTAATGTCGCCTTTTTACCCTTTCAAATCGCTAGTCAACTTGTTTAATCTGTAACTCTTTTGGTACTTCAAAGAACATGTTTTCTTCACGACCTAGAACTTCTTCTACTGAACGGGTGCCAGCGAGCTCTTTGATGCGTTCCAAAATCTGGTTAACCAGCTCTTCTGGCGCGGATGCTCCCGCCGTTACACCCACTTTTACTTTATCGTTAAACCACTCTGGTTGAATGTCTTCCGGGCAATCTGTTAGATACCCTGGAGTACCTAACTTCTCAGCCAGCTCTTTCAGACGAGTTGAGTTAGATGAATTCTTAGAACCGACAACAATCACAACATCAACGTCCGTTGCCATCTCGCGCACCGCATCCTGACGATTCTGCGTGGCATAACAAATATCGTCTTTACGTGGGCCCTGAATTTCAGGGAACACACGTCGAAGTTCGTTAATCACATCTGCAGTTTCATCTACCGACAATGTTGTCTGACTTACATAATGAAGGTTGCTCGGGTCTTTGACTTTCGCTTTGAGAGTAACCACATCTGTTGGCGTCTCAACTAGGTACATACCACCTTGTTCACTGGCATACTGGCCCATTGTACCTTCTACTTCGGGATGCCCTGCATGACCAATCAAAACCACTTCCATATGACGGCGGCTTGCACGAGCCACTTCCATATGGACTTTAGTCACAAGTGGACAAGTTGCATCAAAAACGGTCAAGTCACGTTCTTTCGCTTCTTTGCGTACAGCCTGAGACACACCATGAGCAGAGAAAATCACAATATTGTCATCAGGCACTTCATGAAGCTCTTCGACAAAGATAGCGCCTCTTTGTTTGAGGCCTTCGACCACAAATCGATTGTGCACGACTTCATGACGAACATAAATCGGTGGTTGATACATTTCCAATGCACGTTCGACAATGCTGATCGCACGATCAACACCTGCACAGAAGCCACGTGGGTTGGCTAAAAGAATTTTCATTTCATTGCTCATAGTGATTATTTTATCGCTTCAGGCGGCTATTCTACTGACAAAATTTCAACTTCAAAAGTCACATCTTGCCCTGCTAGAGGGTGGTTGAAATCCACTGTCACTGAATCACCCGCAATTTCGGTAATAATGCCAGGTATTTCCATACCATCAGGGCCAGAGAAAGCCATGATGGTTCCCACTTCAACGTCTGCATCACCGACAAATCTTGCACGATCCATATGATGCACATTGTCTGGGTTCGGAGCGCCAAAGGCATCTTCGGCTTTCAGTTCAATCGCCTTTTTCTCACCCACTTCAAGTCCTAGCAAGCATTGCTCAAAGTTTTCACTTAGGCTGCCATCACCAATCACGAGCTTGGCAGGTTTACCCATGTTATGCGTGCTATCAGCAACAGAGCCATCTTTAAGTTTGATAGTAAAATGCAGCGTTACTGCGGATTCCTGGACAATAGTGGTCACAATACGTTTCCTTGTTATTGGAGAGCTTGGCTTCTATTCAATAGAGGCTTCGTTATATTAAAAAGCGCTCTCTGAATCAACAGACAGCGCTTAGGGTTATTCGATCATTATGGGCTTACACTTCGGTTCCAGCGCCTTTTTTACGAAATCCGTCAAGGATAATCATTGCAGCGCCAATACAAATGGTGCTGTCAGCCAAATTAAATGCTGGCCAGTGGTAGTTACCCCAGAAAAAGTCTAAGTAATCGACAACATAACCGTGTACCACACGATCAAATACGTTACCCACTGCACCACCGATGATCATGGCATAAGCCACATTGTTCCATTTCTCTTTTGCTGGCAGTTTACTCATCCAGTAAGTCAGCATAGCGGTTACGGCAAAAGCGATCCCCGTAAACAACCAACGTTGCCAGCCAGCCTGATCGCTCAGGAAGCTAAATGCAGCACCGTAGTTATGTACGTAAAGTAGATTAAAGAAAGGCAGTACCTCAATACGGTTCGCCCAGCCATAACCCATGTTATCCATCACAAACAGCTTGATGCCGATATCTGCTAGAAAGATAACCAATGCTAGCCAAAGCCAGCGTACACCTGATTGTTTTAATGGCATATTACTCATTAAAGTTCCTATAAAATCATGAACTAGACACTACGGTAAGAGATCCCCAACTCGGTCGTTCCTCCCTCTTGAGGATGACACGGGGCTATCATTACAAAATCGTCATTCCTTAGAGCGAAGAATGAGTGAGTAAGGAATCTCAACAAGCTTACTGTGCACTTATCGAAGTATTGCCTACACATTCAAGCCCTACGGTTAAGTGACGGCAAGTTCTTGGTAATTTATGTAAAACAGCAGTTAAAAATAACCCCAGTATGTACTGGGGCTATAATATTTCAATAAAGTTCAACTTCTAGCTGAGCTAAATTAAGCGAATTTGCGTACTTCGCCTTCACCATCAACGTTAGACACACAACGGCCACAGATCTTCTCGTGACCTTCGGTTGTGCCAACATCTGGAGTGTGGTGCCAGCAGCGGTCGCACTTCTCGTTTTCAGTTGCTTTCACTTCAACGAATAGGCCTTCGACATCTGTTGCTTGCGCCGCTTCTGACTTCTCGCTTAGAGGCTTAACAACCGCTGCTGAAGTTAGTAGTGCAAAGCGTAGCTCATCTTCCAGCTTGCTTAGCTTGGCCGCTAGTGCATCATCAGCGTAAAGCGTCACTTCTGCTTGCAGAGAACCACCAATAGTCTTCTCTTTACGAGCGTCTTCTAGCAGTTTGTTTACACCACCACGAACCGCTTGGATTTCAGCCCAGAATTCGTTGTTAAGTTCTTCGCCTTCAGTTAAGCCGAACAGACCCTGGTACCACTCGCCTGTGAAAACAAACTTATCTCGCTCGCCTGGCATCTCGTTCCAGATCTCGTCTGCAGTGAACGACATGATTGGTGCCATCCAACGAACAAGCGCTTCTACGATGTAGTAAAGTGCAGTCTGACAGCTACGTTGAGCGTGACCACCAAGTTTCGCTGTGTACTGACGGTCTTTAATCACGTCTAGGTAAAATGAACCCATTTCGATAGAACAGAACTGCATTAAGCGCTGTGTTACAGCGTGAGTATTGTACTCACCGTACGCTTTCACAATCTCTTCTTGTGCCGCTAGTGCACGACCGACAGCCCAACGGTCTAGAGCCACCATTTCTTCAGCAGGAACAAGGTCCGTTGCTGGGTTAAAGCCGCTTAGGTTCGCAAGGAAGAAACGCGCAGTGTTGCGGATACGACGATACGCATCTGCAGAGCGTTTTAGGATTTCATCAGAAACCGCCACTTCACCCGTGTAGTCCGTTGAAGCAACCCATAAACGCAGGATATCTGCACCTAGCTTGTTAGTCACATCTTTTGGCGCAACCACGTTACCGATAGATTTCGACATTTTACGGCCTTGACCGTCAACCACGAAACCGTGAGTAAGTACTTGCTTGTACGGCGCTTCGTCTTTCATCGCGATTGATGAAATGAGCGAAGACTGGAACCAACCGCGGTGTTGGTCAGAGCCTTCTAGGTATAGAATCTGCCGACGCGCCGTTGTACTCTTCACGAGCATCAACCACTGAGTAGTGCGTCACACCTGAGTCGAACCATACGTCTAGCGTATCAAGTACTTTCTCGTACTTATCGGCCTCTTCACCTAGTAGGTCAGAGATTTCTAGATCCCACCAAGCTTGAATGCCTTTCTCTTCAACTAGCTGAGCCACTTTCTCAATCAGTTCTAAAGTGTTTGGATGAAGCTCTGCCGTTTCTTTATGAACGAATAGAGCGATTGGCACACCCCAAGTACGTTGACGAGAGATACACCACTCTGGGCGACCTTCAATCATACCTTCGATGCGGCTTTGGCCCCACTCTGGCATCCACTCAACACCTTTGATTGACTCTAGTGCTTTTGCACGTAGGCCAGCTTGGTCCATAGAAACGAACCATTGTGGTGTTGCACGGAAGATGATTGGAGTTTTGTGTCTCCAACAATGCGGGTAGCTGTGCTCGTAAGCGTGGTGATGTAGCAGCGCGCCTTTCTCTTTTAGCGTTTCCACTACTGCATCATTAGCCTTGAATACGTGTTGGCCAGCAAATAGCTCAGTATCCGGCAGGTAAACACCATTTGAACCAACTGGGTTAGCCACTTCTAGGTTGTATTTGTTACCGACTGCAAAGTCTTCTTGACCGTGACCAGGTGCTGTGTGAACCACACCAGTACCAGAGTCAGTGGTTACGTGATCGCCAAGGATCGCTGGAACCGTGAAGTTGTAGAATGGGTGGTTAAACTGTGAAAGCTCAAGGTCGCTGCCTTTTGCAAAACCAAGGTTATGGAAGTGCTCGATACCGGCACGATCCATCACGTCTTTCGCGAGTTCAGAAGCAACGATGATACGTTCTTTCGACTCACCTTCTACTTGGATTAATACGTACTCTAGATCATCACGTAGACATACTGCGCGGTTTGCTGGCAGTGTCCATGGTGTGGTTGTCCAGATAACGATTGAGATATCGCCTTCGCCTTCATGACCTTCGTTCAATGAGAACTTAGATAGAAGCACTGCTTCATCGGCAGCTTTAAAGCGTACGTCGATAGATGGAGAAACTTTATCTTTGTACTCTACTTCTGCTTCCGCAAGTGCAGAGCCACAGTCTGTACACCAGTGAACAGGTTTGAAACCTTTAAGTAGGTGGCCATTATCAGCAATCTTACCTAAAGCTCGAATGATGTTTGCTTCAGTCGCAAAATCCATAGTACGGTAAGGCTTGTCCCACTCCCCCATAATACCTAGGCGTTTGAAACTCTCTTTTTGACCTTCAACCTGGCCAGCAGCATAATCACGACATTTCTGACGGAACTCAGCCGCTGTCACTTTTTGACCCGGCTTACCAACCTTTTTCTCTACCATTAATTCAATAGGTAGACCGTGGCAGTCCCAGCCAGGAATGTAAGGCGCATCAAAACCTGAAAGTGTTTTGGATTTAATAATAATGTCTTTAAGAATCTTGTTTAGTGCGTGACCAATATGAATGTCACCGTTGGCGTATGGAGGGCCATCGTGTAGAACGAAAGATTTTTTGCCTTTCTTCGCTTTACGGATTTCACCGTAAAGGTCTTCTTTATACCAACGCTTAAGCATTTCTGGCTCGCGGTTCGCCAGATTGCCGCGCATCGGAAACCCTGTTTCAGGAAGGTTCAGGGTATCTTTATACTCACTCATCGATTCTTAATTCCGTTGTGTTGGGCGAATGTTAGACATTATGCCAAACGGTGGACTAGACCGTTTAGCGATTACGCTGACGCAGCCACACCCTTGCTGCTTCAGCATCCAATTCAATTTGTTGTTTCAATGCTTCAAATGAGTCAAATTTATGCTCATCACGAAGCTTATGTAATAGTACGATTTCTAGCTGCTTGCCATATAAATTGGCTTGGAAGTCAAATAAATGGACTTCTAGTTGCTGGCGGACCCCGTTCACGGTCGGTCGGTTGCCAATATTTGCTACGCCCCCAATCGGTTTACCTCCAAGGCCTAAAGCCTCAACGACGTAAACGCCCGATACAGGTGACACGCAACGCTTCAGTGGGATATTCGCGGTAGGAAAACCAATCGTTCTTCCTAACTTACGGCCGTGTGATACTCGACCACTGATGCTGTAATTTCGACCCAGCATTTCTGCTGCTGAGTTTACCTCATCGCTTGCCAATGCTTCGCGTATCGCAGTACTGCTGACACGCAATTGCTCAAGACAGAAACTTTGTGTACTGACGACCTCAAAGCCATGTTTTTTACCGGCCTCTTTGAGCATTTGGAAATTGCCTTTTCGGCCTTTTCCAAAGCAGAAATCATCACCAACGACGAGAAACTTAACACCCAATCGCTTCACCAACAAGTCGCTAATAAACTCGTCCGGAGTCTGATTAGCAAAGCGCTTGTTGAAATTCACACAAAGTAAGCGTTCTATGTTCAATTTTCTCAGTTGAACAAACTTGTCTCTTAACCGAGTTAATCGTGCTGGTGCTTTCTCTTTTGCAAATAATTCCAAAGGCTGAGGTTCAAAAGTCATGACCGTGGCAGGTAAACCTAATTTAGCTGCCTGCTCAGACACTTGACGCAGCACTGCTTGGTGACCCAAATGCACACCGTCGAAGTTTCCTATCGTCAGGACACACCCAGAATGGTGTGCTTTGATATTGTGAATACCTCGGATCAATTCCATTGGCAGCTTCTAATTCCTGTCTCTTTTATTATTAGCAAAGCGTGAAACCGACGGATTATATACTAATCCTACTTATTCTGTCGCTGCTTTTAAATCTTTTAAGCGCACACCCATGATGATGAGCGATATCAGGTAAACACCTGCACCTAATCCAATCAAAGCTAGCAGCGACATCACTCGTTCAAACAAGCTCCAAGTCAACCACACCGACATATCTTCTAACTGCCAAAGAATTGCTGCTACCATCAGTCCTCCTGAAACAGCAAGCTTAATCACAAAAAAAACCGTGCGGCGCGTTAGCTTGTAAACACCCGCCATATGTAAGCCTCGGTACAATAAAGACATATTAACAAACGCTGATAATGCTGTTGCGATTGCCAAACCAACATAGCCATAGAACCAAGCAAAAATGGCGTTAAAGACCATATTGGTCACCATGGCGATAATGCCATATTTGACTGGGGTTTTCGTGTCTTGGCGAGAGTAATATCCCGGCGCAAGCACTTTGATCAACATAAAATTGAGCAAGCCAGAGGCATAGGCTACCAGAGACATCGAAGCAAAGTGAACGTCCTGTGGGCTGAACTCACCGCGCATGAACAGCACCATCAGCATAGGCTTTGCCAACACCATTAAACCGAGCATCGCGGGAATACCGAGCAATGTCACCATGCGGACTCCCCAATCCATCGTATGTGAAAAACCGTCACTATGGGAATCAACATGTTTACGTGATAGGGCTGGCAAAATAACCGTTGCAATAGCAATACCAAACAATCCAAGCGGAAATTCCAATAGACGGTCAGAATAATAGAGCCAACTGATAGAGCCCGTTTGAAGGAAGCTGGCAATAAAAGTATCAAACAGCAAATTGATCTGGCTGACCGATACACCGAACAAAGCTGGAATCATTAGGGTACGGATTTTCACTACCCCAGGGTCACGCCATCCCCATTGAGGCTTAACCATGACGCCGGCTTTAATAAGGAAAGGGATCTGAAAAAAGAACTGAACCAAACCGCCAAGAAACACCCCAATAGCAAGACCAATTTCAGGTTGAGCCATATTCGGCGAAATAAACCATGCCGAGAGGATGATCATGACGTTGAGAAATACTGGAGTGAAAGACGACACCGCAAATTTACCCATGGTATTGAGAATCGCACCAGATAACGCGACAAAAGTAATAAACCATAAGTAAGGAAAGGTAATTTTGAGAATGAAGCTCGCCAGCTCAAACTTTTCAGCCGATGGTCCCCCGTTCATCCAGTCAAGAAACCAGCCAAAGCCAAACAGTGCCGTGACCACACCAGAGCCTAAAACGCCTAGGACTGTAACTATAGAAACAAGCACACCTAAAGTACCCGCTGCTCTGGCAATCAACTGACGGGTCTTATCCATATCGCCTGCGGCATGGTACTCCGTCAATACAGGTACAAACGCCTGAGAAAACGCACCTTCGGCAAACAAACGGCGTAAGAAATTTGGAATTTTATTGGCAAAAAAGAAGACGTCAGCACTAGCGCCCGCCCCCATCAAATTCGCCACTACTACATCGCGCACTAAACCAAGCACACGAGAAATCAAAGTCATAGCACTAACAATCATGCCTGACTTGAGCAGACGTTTACTCACAGCTACCTCGGGAATCCTGCAATACTTTCAATAGGGCTCTACTCTATGACAGGAATGTCAGGGCTAGAGCAGATTAGTATTAGCAATGAAAAAAAAATACTGATAGAATCCCCGCCATCTTAACCGTGAAGACCTATCTAATCCAAAATTTGTTTGGTCCCGATTGGTTTTTACACAAATCATTTGACATTTAAGCGTAAATGAGGGATATTCCTCGCCCTTAAATTGTCACCGAACCTAAGTTTTTGGGAGTTAGACCCTTGGCAAATAGTAAATCTGCTAAGAAGCGCGCTATCCAAGCTGAGAAACGTCGCCAGCACAATGCTAGCCGTCGTTCAATGATGCGCACTTACATGAAGAAAACTGTTGCTGCTATCGAAGCAGGCGACAAAGCTGCTGCAACTGAAGCATTTGCTACAGTTACACCAATCCTAGACCGCATGGCGACTAAAGGCCTTATTCACAAGAATAAAGCTGCACGTCACAAGTCTCGTTTCGCTGCTGCAATCAAAGCTCTTTAATAGAACTCTGATTTATCAGTGAAAAAAAACCGGCTCAAGCCGGTTTTTTTATATCTCAACGTCAAACAGTGAGCATTTCAGCTCTAACCATAATGAATCATTAGTCCATTACTTCGCTGCAGTATAGGCTGTGTAGCAAGTGGATCATTGATTTCACTTCTTCACTACTTAACGTATAAAACACCGTTTGTGCTTCTTTACGTGTATTAACCAAGCCATCACGGCGTAACCATGCTAGGTGTTGCGATAAAGCAGACTGACTCAGCTCCAATTTGCTACATAACTCCCCAACAGAGAGTTCTTGGTTATGCAATAAACATAAAATCTGCAAACGTCTCTCATTCGCCATCGCTTTAAGTAGCACCACCGCTTTGGCAGAATTCTTTTCCATTTCTTGTAAGTTCATCGGCTAGTACCCCTTGAAACAACAAAACATCAACAAATCTCAGCCTGCAATTTATAAATTGATACATTTATAGCTGATACTAATCTATTTGCACTCAGTAATCTATTTGTAGAAATCAAAAAAAAGTGTTCACTGAAAGAGATTCGTGAAGTCTGCATCACAGACGTTCTTCACAGCAGGGTGTTGAATCATTCTTTCGGCGAAAATAACGTAGTATTCCTCTTTAAGTTCATCAATATGACCAATCAACTGCAAAGGCAAGTCACTTTCTACTTCTGATAAATATAAAGAAGGGGCGAGAAAAATAACATCGTGGTGATAGCGCGCGAAAGACTTCATTAGAGCGACATCATCAAACTCCCCAAGAACGTTCGGTTGAAGCCCTTGTCGATCAAACCATTGGAGAACTTTTCGTCCCATTGCGGTTCGGCTGCCAGGTATCAACAATTTCCGTTGTTCAAGCACTGAAGGAAATGTGGCTTGTGCAACGCTGCTACTAGAGAAGAAACTCATATTGCACTCACCTAGCTTTTTACTGTACAAACCAGGGCTTTGACTGGAGTCGACTGGGCAATCGGACAAAATCATATCCAGCTTATGCTGAGACAACTGCTCAAGCAACATCTCATGGGTCGATTCAAAACAGCGTAAATGGATACTGTTGTCAGGAGGTACTGTGGTCATCAAAATTTTACTGACTAGACGCTTTGATAAGGCATCCGCGACACCGACATCAAACAGGATATTTGAGCGCTGGCTATAGTTGACAATATCCAGCATTTCGTAGCTCAAACCAAACATGCGATCCGCATATTTAAACACCAGTTGGCCAAGTTCTGTCGGCTCAATACTTCGGCCATTCCTTTTAGTCAACTTCCCATCCATTCGCTCTTCAAGCGCCTTGATCTGCCCTGTTACAGTCTGAGGGGTCAGAAACAGAGCATCGGCAGCTTTGGTCACTGAGCCTTGTTTACACACCATCCAAAAGTAATATAGATGGTTGTAGTTTAAGTGCGACATGAAAATTTTCTCTGTATTACATATGGCTATGTTTATAGCAGAAGCTTTAAATCACCACAATAATTCGGAAAAACTTAACTTTTCATCAATAAAAATCAATTTTACCGAAAAAAAATAAGCGAATTATGACAACTCACGTTCATACAGACTGATACAAGGCTTGAGTTTCGTGAACTGCGTCGACTTTCTCACAGTCTATTAAAACATTTTAAAATATAAAAAATAACTATATTTCAACAATTTAAAACAAATTAAAATCTCAATTCACAAAGCTAATCTTCATATCCAAATAAAAAAAAATCCATTACACACAACTGTAATATTAATGAAATATTTCCCATCTACTATCGCCCACAGTTTCAACAACCGAC
Source organism: Vibrio neptunius (assembly GCA_019339365.1). Classification (NCBI taxonomy): domain Bacteria; kingdom Pseudomonadati; phylum Pseudomonadota; class Gammaproteobacteria; order Vibrionales; family Vibrionaceae; genus Vibrio; species Vibrio neptunius. The sequence continues at coordinate 3,383,209 of CP079859.1, forward strand.
CAATACAAATTTATACGGTCCACGGAGAAAAATTATGAACCAAGCTACTACTGCAGCGGCACCTATCTCGAGCACAACTCGCTGGTTACGCTGGGCTAACTTGGCATTCATGTTATATCTACTGCTTCTAGCAGTATCTATGGTAGGCAGTGGCTTTAAATGGGCAACAGGCGATCAAGCGAAAGTGTTGTTCGAATTTGCTTCACACCCGGTCGCAGGTCTAATGATCGGTCTTGTCGCCACCGCTCTTATTCAGTCTTCTAGTACAGTGACCTCTATAATCGTTGGTCTTGTGGCTGGCGGCTTACCTGTGGAAACCGCGATCCCGATGATCATGGGTGCAAACATCGGCACTACGGTAACCAATACATTGGTTTCTCTGGGACATATTCGTAACAAAGAAGAGTTCAAACGTGCGTTTGCAAGCGCGACGATTCACGACTTCTTCAACCTTCTGGCGGTTGCTATTTTCCTACCACTGGAAATGATGTTTGGCATTCTAGAAAAGATTTCTCACTGGTTGGTTTCACCATTCCTAGCAACGGGTGACATGAGTATGAAAGGTCTAAACTTCATTAAACCAATCACTAAGCCTGTTGTAAGCGCAGTGAAAGAGCCTCTTGCTACATTTGGTGATACTGTCGGCGGCGTGCTACTTATCGTTCTTGGTATCGCCACTATCTTCGTCGCTATCACTGTAATGGGCAAACTGATGAAGAGCTTAATGGTTGGCCGTGCTCGTGAAATTCTAAAGAGCGCAATTGGCCGTGGCCCAATTCACGGTATTTTCTCTGGATCTGTGGTTACCGTACTGGTTCAGTCTTCATCAACAACCACCAGCCTAATGGTTCCACTTGTTGGCTCGGGTGTATTGAAAGTTCGTGACGTATACCCATTCACTCTAGGTGCAAACATAGGTACATGTATTACTGCACTACTGGCGGCAACAGCTGCATCAGGTGAGTTCGCAGTATTCGCTCTACAAATTGCTTTGGTGCACTTAGCATTCAACATACTAGCCACCGTCTTTATTTTTGGTATTCCGTTCTTGCGTGAACTACCAGTTAAAGCTGCAGACATCATCTCCGATATGGCAGTGAAGAACAAAGCTGTAGTGGCTGGTTACCTTGTTGCAGTATTCCTTGTACTACCAGGTAGCATCCTAGCGCTGACGGCTTAATTGGCAAGACCATCGCTTATGCAAGGCCCGTAACTTAGGTTGCGGGCTTTTTTGCGTTTAGGAAGAGGGATATGGGAACGGGCTTCGCCCTACGGAGAGCTGGAGAACTTAAAGGGTTGGCACAATATACATATCAGCCTTTTGTTTTTATTACCGTCATCCTCAAGAGCGAGGAACGAGAGAGTTGGGGATCTCTTATAGCAAGTTGAAAACCATGAGAGATTCCCTACTCGCTCCTTCGTCACTCTATGGGATGACCGCTCATACATCAAAGCATAACAAACCATGTCATCCTCAAGAGTGAGGTACGAACGAGTTGGGGATCTCTTAAAGCGAGTTGATAGCTTAAGGAGATTCCCTACTCGCTCCTTCTTCACTCTATGGAATGACCCAATATTGCATTGGTCTCCTCAATCTGGACAAAGCTCGCCCGTCCCTACATCCCAAAGGCGCAGCGTTCCGTAGGGCGAAGTCCGCTCCCGATCTCCAGTAGCGAAGAGTTCCATAGGGCCCAGCCCGTTCTATTTCTCACAAAAAAAGCCGCCCTGTGCTAGGCGGCTCTTTCACAACTTGTGTTTATTATACCGAAAACGGATACTGGATCGGATCGTGATGCTCGTAACCTTCAACCCAGAAATCATCGAGCGTAACCCAAGTTTCCAAATCTTCTAGTGACTTAATCTCAGGGTTAATATGGAACGTAGGTACTGCTAAAGGCTCACGCTTCAACTGTACATCACGCATTAACTCAAGTTGATCTTCATAGATATGAGCATTCACTATCTTGTGGTAAGCCAATCCCGGCTTTTTGCCTGTTATCTGAGCCATGATTGCCAAGAATACGTAAACCTGAACCATATTGAAATTCAGACCAAGAGGCACATCACATGAACGCTGAGTGCTGTTTAAATAAAGCGTATCACCTAACAAAGAGAAATGATGGCTATACATGCAAGGGCGTAAACACCCCATATGAAACTCACCAGGGTTGTAGAAATTGAGGATTTCGCCACGATCATCAACACCACGAGTTAAATCATCAACAATCTTGCGTAGCTGGTCGATATAACCACCGTCAGGTTTAGCCCATGCACGCCCTTGAACACCATAAACACGCCCCATATCATCTTCACCTTTACGGTAAGGATTATTAAGCCACGCTTCGTTGAGGTTGGCGTTCGCATCCCAGGTTTTGGTGCCTAGCTGGCGAAAATCTTCCGCACTGTCGTAACCACGAATGTAACCGAGCAGCTCAGCCACCGCAGCTTTCCAAAAGCTTTTACGCGTTGTCACTAATGGGAACTGGTTGCTGCCAACATCGTAAGTCAGATCAGCGTTGATAACCGTCAGGCAGCGTTTGCCTGTACGCTCATTTTCAATCCACTCACCTTGCTCAACAATTCGCTGACAGAGTTCTAAATACTGTTTCACACCGGTTCCTTACTTCATTTGTTGTGGGATTTCATCTTTGTAATGACCACGCTGGTAAGCCCATACCATCATAAGGAGCCCAACGATAACCATAGGTAGAGAGAGGATCTGTCCCATTGAGATAAATCCACCAAATAAACCAAGATGGGCATCGGGCTCACGAACGTACTCAACGAGGAAACGGAATGTACCATATCCTGCTAAAAATAACCCTGACACCGCACCTAGAGGACGTGGCTTTTTGATGAACCAATTAAGAATGAAGAACAACACAACACCTTCAAGAAGCATTTCATACAATTGAGATGGGTGGCGAGGCAAAGGACCGCCATTTGGGAAGACAATAGCCCACGGCACATCAGTAACACGCCCCCACAGCTCACTGTTCATAAAGTTACCTAAGCGCCCCATACCTAGACCGAATGGCACAAGTGGTGCGATAAAGTCGGCAACACCAAAGAAAGTCCGTCCATTTTTCTTTGCATACCAGAACATCGCCGTAATCACACCCAATAGACCACCGTGGAACGACATTCCACCAGTCCATACTTTAAACAAATAGAGTGGGTCCTGAAGGAATAGGTCAAAATTATAGAAAATTACATAGCCTACTCGACCACCAATCACAACACCAAGAAAACCTGCGAACAATAGGTCCGAAACCTGTTCTCGTGTCCATCCACTGTCTGGCTTATCGGCACGGCGATTCGCTAACCATAATGCGAAGGCAAAACCAACCAAATACATCAGTCCGTACCAGCGAATTGATAGTGGACCAATCGAAACCAGAACGGGATCGATATTAGGAAATTCAAGATATCCCTGAGACATAAAACTATTACTCTTTTGGCATTCAGATAATTAGGTGAGAGTCCGTTACAGCAACATAGTTCCAGCAACAAAGAGTAAAAATACTGCAAAGATTTTTTTCAATGTTGCGGTTGGTAATGATGTAGCTAATTTTGCACCGATACGCGTCGTGAGCATAGAAGTCGACGCAATTGCGATAAGCGCTGGCACATAGACATACCCTAAGCTGTAAGATGGTAATGATTGTGCCTGATAACCATGGAAGATGAAACCTATCATACCAGCAATAGCAATAAAGCAGCCACAAACAGATGAAGAACCAACCGCTTTACGCATTTCAATACCATGTCGGTTCAAAAATGGTACAGACAAAGACCCTCCGCCTATTCCTGCAAGACTTGATACCATGCCAATTCCAGTCCCAATCGACAATGTTGCACCATTGCCAGGCATGCTTCTATGGCTATGCCCCCTAATTGAAAAAAGCATTTGTATCGCCAAACATAACACGATAACACCGAACACTTTAGGTAAATACTGCGAGGGATCCATTCAGCTACATTCGCTCCAAGAAAGCCACCTACCACCACACCCGGCATCAACCATTTCACCACATACATATCCACATTACCGAGTTTAAAATGGTTAAGTGCAGAGGAACCAGAGGTAACAATAATAGAAGCAAGAGAAGTCGCCAAAGCGATTTGCATGCTGATAGCAGGATCAATACCTGCCATCGGAAGCAGAAAAAGCAACGCGGGCACAACAATTAAGCCACCACCGATGCCGAGAAGTCCCGCCATTACCCCTACAACACTGCCAAGAAGGAGCAGCAAGACCAAAAATTCAATATTCACATTTTTCCTTATCGTTTACCTGCGCGGATAAAGCCCGCGAACCCTTTCTCTTCAAAGAATGTTTGCATCATTGTATAAATATTATTGCCATAAGGCTGCATTAAAGCATTGTCAGCAAGTTGTCTTAGTTCCCTACTGTCGGTATGGCGCAGCAAGTATTTCACCTTAGCAACATTGGACGTGTTCATACTCAAACTACGATAGCCCAACCCAACCATCAGAAGCGCACCGATAGGGTCACCCGCCAGTTCACCACAAATACAAACGGGCAGTTGCAGTTGCTGGCAAGTTTGCTGGATATGAGCCAGTGCCATTATCACCGCTGGGTGCATCGACTCATAGACATCAGCAACCCGTGCGTTGTTACGATCAACGGCTAATAAGTATTGTGTCAGATCATTCGTACCAATAGAGACAAAATCAACCTTTTCAGCAATCAGCGGCAAAAGATAAATCATCGATGGTACTTCAATCATCACTCCAATGGCTGGCATTTTCACTCGTTCATCCAATTCTGCGACTTCTTGATGAGCACGATCAATCAAATCAATCGCATCATCCAATTCTTGAGCCCCTGACACCATTGGCAGCAAAATACTCAGATTATCGTGCTCGGCACTGGCTCGCATCATGGCGCGAATTTGCATCAGAAAGATATCTGGATGATCAAGGGTAAATCGAATACCACGCCAACCGAGAAAAGGGTTGTCTTCCTCAATAGGCAGATAAGGCAGCGCTTTATCTCCACCAATATCAAGCGTACGCATGACGACGCGCTTATCGGGGTATGTCTTCAGCACTGATTGATACTGAAGAGTTTGTTCATCTTCAGAAGGGAAGCGATGTTGGAGTAAAAAAGAAATCTCGGTCCGATAGAGACCTACTCCATCGACCCCTTGATTGACAGCAATGTTCGCATCCGCACTCAGACCAGCGTTGAGCAAGACCTCGATACGCACATCATCGCTGGTGCATGCAGGTTCAAGAATTCGCTGGTTGACCATGGTCGCCAACTCGCTCTCTTGATGCGCCAGTTCACGATACTCTTTGAGTAGCTGCTTACCCGGAGAGACAAAGATCTTTCCGCTGTATCCATCAACGATACCACGCTTACCATTAATCGGTTTAGGATTAAGTGTCACCCCCATCACCGCTGGAATACCCAAAGCACGAGACAAAATTGCAGCGTGAGAGTTTGCAGCCCCTTCAAGAGAAACGACAGCAAGGAGCTTTTCCTTAGGAATAGAAGCAAGCAAGGTTGCCGTTAACTCGCGCACAACCAATATCACCGGCTTTTCAATCGATGGCTTATCTTTCTCGGTATTGTGGAGAAAAAACAATAAACGTTGACCCAATTCTTTTATATCTTGAGCCCGCTCTCTGAGGTAAACATCTGACATACGAGCAAATCGATTAGAGTAGCTTTCAACGACTTGCCTCAGTGCCCAATCAGCGCGATCACCTTTTTGGATTTGCGTTTTTAGGTCCTTACGCAACATTGGATCATTAAGCAGGTGTGTAAATAGGTCAAATATCGCCAATGTATCTTTGTTGATTTCACTGTCGAGCTTTTTTCGCATCCGTCGAAAATCGCTCAACGCATCTTCAACCGCTAATAGTAGCCACTCTTGTTCACGCTCAACGTCCAACGTTGATGCTGGATATACATCTGTCAAATCCGGCTGGGTGTCATCCCACCAGAACTCGCCAATAGCAACACCAGAAGATGCAGGAATGCCTTTGATTGCGTGTTGCTTTTTCTCTAAGCGCCAATGTCCCTGCGTTTGCGCATGCGCAATAATCACCGCAAGCTGAGCCGCTAAGGTTACTAGAAAAGATTCTTCGATCTCATCAAACTGACGAGGCTGTTTTTGTTGTACAACCAACACCCCCAATACTTGCTTGCGATAAATGATCGGAGTACCAAGAAAACTTTGATACACCTCTTCGCCTAACTGGGAAAAATATTTAAAACTAGGATGCCGAGAAGCTTCGGCGAGGTTAAGGGGTTCAGCACTACGCTTGACCAAACCGACCAAACCCTCACTGAAATTGATATGAATTTTTTTACCTTTGAAACGCAAGCCTTGAGTTGCCATCAACTCAAGACGCTGCATTTCTTCATTCGCAAGATAGACAGTGCAGCACTCCGTGTTCATTGCGCTGCATGTTTGCTTTACTAAAACTCTGAGTGCCTGATGCACATCATCAACTTTAGATACCTGTTCAACTATGTCCCTTAGTTGAGAAAGCATGTCTATCCTCTTCTGTGTTTGCGTTTACCCTTCGCTTTGCGCTCTTTAAACGGCATTGCGACAGAAGCAAATTCCTTCATCGCTCGACGATAAACGTCTCGCTTAAAGGACACGACTTGCCTGACTGGATACCAGTAACTCACCCAACGCCAACCATCAAATTCAGGGGAATTTCCTCGCTGCATATCAATTCGTGATTCATCACAATCCAGACGAAGAAGGAACCATTTCTGTTTTTGTCCGATACAGACAGGTTTCGAATCCCAGCGCACTAATCGTTTTGGTAGTTTGTACCTTAACCAATGACGGCTAGTCGCTACAATCTTTACGTCTTTTTTAGTAAGACCGACCTCTTCGTATAGTTCCCGAAACATTGCCTGTTCAGGAGTTTCGCCATCATCCATTCCCCCTTGAGGAAATTGCCATGAATGTTGCCCGTATCGTTTAGCCCAGAAGACCTGACCATGGTTGTTACAGATTACAATTCCCACATTTAAGCGGTAACCATCGCCATCTATCACTGGCCAACCTCTAATTAAATTCTTAATTACAGTGATTTTTCCACATATCCCCAGATGTAGCAAACTTACTAGTGTGACTAATACGTAAATTATGGCGCAACTCAGTCTTTATGGATAACTTTTAATCCAAAACACGGTTATTCACACAAAGGTGAGACATAGTCCACATTTATTCACCTTTTCTGTGCATAACCATGTGCAGAATCCTAGAGAAAGTGATCATTCTTTATCCATGAGAACATCACATTTAATACAAGATTTTAAAAGAATAAAATAAAAACCTTTAAAATCAGAATTATAAAAAAATAGAATTTTAAAAATTGCCAAAATAGCAATCCATAAAACACCCCTCACTCAGATCGGTCAAAGATCCACCAGACAGACTTTTATCCACATCACCAACTCAACAAGGCAAGTTATGACCAAAAACTCAAGCAAATTATTGGCCTTAAAACACTGTTTATTCATACACTCCTGATAAAAATTCGTCTTATCTCAACAACACCTGTGGATAACCCCTTAATTGATGATCTTTTAGACACTAATATCCACTTTCAACCAGTCACATTTGGATCAATTTCAGCTACAATAACGGCAACGTTTGACCACCCTGACGATCCTCATGAAGCCCGAACCTAAATCAGAAACCGAATTGCTCAAGCGAGCGAGAGATATTGCTGGCGTGAGTTTTAAGGAACTGGCAGATGAGGCAAACCTAATGGTACCGCCCGACCTAAAAGAGATAAAGGTTGGGTCGGCCAACTGTTGGAATGGCACCTAGGTGCACTCGCGGGAAGCAAACCCCAACAAGATTTTGAGCAGCTTGGAATCGAACTCAAAACGATCCCGATTGGCCATACGGGCAAACCTTTGGAAACCACCTTTGTCTGTGTCGCTCCACTGATTGGAGTACAAGGACTGACTTGGGAAACCAGTCACGTACGCAACAAGCTATCAAGAGTGCTTTGGGTTCCTGTCGAAGGGGAACGTGAGGTCCCACTTGCTGAACGTCGCGTGGGGTCACCTTTAATATGGTCACCAAGTGAAAACGAAGAGTTGCAGCTCAAAACGGATTGGGAAGAATTAATGGAATTGATCGTGCTAGGACACGTGGAACAAATTACCGCTCGCCATGGTGAAGTCCTGCAATTGCGACCAAAAGCCGCGAATAGCAGAGTATTGACTGAAGCGTATGGAGCGAGCGGCAAGCCTATAATGACATTACCGCGAGGGTTCTATCTTCGAACTCAATTTACGGCTCAGATCCTTGAGCAAAACTTTGTTTGATCTAATGTGTGGTTAATGACAGTTCGACATCATGATAAAGTGGACCATCTCCAGCGCCACATTCATCATAAGCATTGTGTAACCTTAGGTAAGCCCTTTCAACGCCCAAACGTAGTAGCTCTTCTTTGACAGAGTCGAGAGACTCAAAATGAATCGGCTTATCATCTTTTTTGATTGGTTCCAGTCTATGTTTGTACTCCACTGCGAGAAGGTAGTGGGAGAGATCTGAACACCCAATGACAAACACCTTGGGTGGTTGGTAGTTATCTTTGTGATGTCCATGGATCCATTTATCTAATTGTTTTTTTTGCATAGCACACCTCCAATTTAATTTTAGTTAACTATGCAAATTTTGCGAAATTGTTATCGAGCACCATTCCTTCTAATGTAGCGATGCCCTATATTGAGATAACAAAGAGAAATTGAGTAAGGAAGTTCAATGCAATACAACAAGTTACCTAATTCCACTCTTGAAATTAGTAAAATCTGCCTTGGCACCATGACCTTTGGTGAACAAAACTCGGAGCAAGACGCTTTCAGTCAACTTGATTATGCACTCGAGCGTGGTGTGAACTTCATCGATACTGCCGAAATGTACCCTGTCCCTCCTAAAGCGGATACCCAAGGTTCTACCGAGCAATACATCGGTAATTGGCTGAAGAAATCAGGGAAGAGAGAAAAAGTCGTACTGGCGACCAAAATTGCAGGGCCGAGAAACGTCCCTTATATTCGTGACAACATGCGTCTAGATAGGCGCAATATCCATCAAGCGATAGACGACAGCTTGCAGAGACTACAAACTGACTACGTTGACTTGTACCAACTGCACTGGCCTCAGCGCAAAACAAACTGTTTTGGCCAACTCAATTATCCATACCCAGATGAGCAGGAAGAAGTCACACTCATTGAGACCCTAGAGAGCTTGGCCGATCTCATTAAAGCAGGCAAAGTGCGTTATATCGGTGTTTCCAATGAAACACCTTGGGGGGTAATGACACTGCTGCGCCTAGCGGAGAAGCATGAACTACCACGCATTATTTCGATTCAGAACCCGTACAACCTACTTAATCGCAGCTTTGAAATCGGTTTGTCGGAAATCAGTCATTATGAAGGTGTTCAGTTACTCGCCTACTCACCATTAGCATTTGGCTGCCTGAGCGGTAAGTATCTCGACAAAGCACGTCCAGAGGGGGCGAGATGTTCATTGTTTGAGCGCTTTGTTCGTTATTTTACTCCGCAAGGAATACAAGCGACACAAGCGTACGTCAACCTAGCTAGACAGCATGGACTCGATCCAGCTCAGATGGCCTTGGCTTTTGTCAATCAACGGCCTTTTGTTGGTTCCAACATTATAGGAGCAACGAATCTGGAACAGCTCAAATCTAATATTGACAGTCTTGATGTCGTATTAAGTGAAGAATTGCTCCAGGGACTTCAGGAAATTGGCACGACTTACTCCAACCCTTGCCCTTAGTGAAAAACCAGCTACTGCATCAGTAGCTGGCTGATAAATTTCGGACCAGTGAAGCAAACTGGTCCTATCCATTACGTAGATATTCGCACACTGAGAACTCGACGAAGATGACGAATACGACGCTCAGCTTTTACGCTATCAGGTTCTGAATGACCAACAGGGCGGCCATCGTTTTCCAAACCAATGTCACGAAGTAAACGTTCGTTTTCCCATGGGATATGGAAAGCACTACGCCTGATTCGACGTTTCCAATCACGCTCTTCACGACGTAAATCAGCTTTAACCAAAAGAGTAGCAAGTTTTAGATAGACAGAATGACTCATGATAAATCTCCAGTTGAATGAGAAACAGCTGGGGAAAATCAACGAATAGACCGAAAAATAAAGACATTTTTAATTCGCTGCTTCCCGCAGCCAATTAAAAAAATGGGTACGGACTAATTACAATATTTGGGTAGAACGGCGATCACACGACGCAGGCTTGCTTTGTTTAGCCACCATGTTCGAAGCTTGATCACAAGACGCAGTCATCAATGAATTGACGTTGAAATGTTTCATTGTGCGCCTCCCAGTAATGTATTAATCCAATAGAAAAGTGTTTCGATATGTGAGCTTATACTCACGATTAAATTTTATGCATAAGCGATGACATTTCAACCATTATTTTGCATAGAATTAAAATACAATGTTTTAACCTAAAAATAACCGCACCAAACTCATGATTATAAGATATTCCACTAGGTGATATAACCTTCAGCGATTTATTCTCTATGTAAATAGAAAAGCCACACGGCTTAAAGTGTGGCTTTATTTAGATAAAACAAATAATTACACTGTTGTATCACTGATTAAGTTATGCTTATTAAGTAATCTATACATAGTAGCACGTGATACACCCAGTTCTTTCGCTGCCATTGATACCTGACCAGAATGAGACTCGAGCACCAATAAAAGCGCATCACGTTCACTTCGTTCACGGATACTTTTTAAACTGCGTTTGCCATCGCTTCGTTTAGGTAAATCGAGGTGTTCTTCATCCAGCATCACTGTCTCAGACATCAGAACAATACGCTTGATCTGATTCATCAATTCACGCACATTACCCGGCCAGTGATAACGAGTCAGAGCTCGTGTGGCTTCTTCGGTGTAACTACGAGCCTGTGCGTTGTATTCCTTGGAGTATTCCTGAAGGAAATGTCGCGCGAGTATTGCGATATCCCCAGCGCGCTCTTTTAAGCTTGGAACATTGATGCGCAACACATTAATGTAGTGGTAAAGCTCTTCATTGAAATCACCATCAATCAAAGCTTTTTCAATATCGGCCGAATTGGCAGCTAGGATCCGTACATCGATTTCCTGACGACCATTCGCTGTCTCAATAGTGCCTTCTTGAAGAAATCGCAATAGATTCAATTGCTGAGACTTAGGTAAGGTCAGGATATCGTTAAGCAATATCGTACCACCATCTGCTTTTTCAAGAATCGAAGGCTCAGAGGTTTCATCTCGGTTAACACCGAATAAGTCACTCTCAAGGCGCCTCTCTGACATCGCGCGACAATTGACAGAAATGAACTCTTTCTGCGCACGAGAAGAGGTTTTATGCACAGCACGAGCTACGGTCTCTTTACCAGTGCCACTCTCACCGTAAATGAGAATGCTCACGTCAGTTGGACCGATACGTTTTATCTGATCACGCAGACGCTTCATTGGGATCGATTCTCCAATCAGCCCCATGTCATTATTACTGCCATAGTGTGGCCAGACTTTTTTCTCTAACTTGAGCATACCAAGTTGATGGCCAATGGTGCTGAGAAGCTGAGCATCTGGAATTGGCGCAGTGAAAAAGTCGATACAAAAGTTAACAATAAATTGGCAAATAGTATCTGAACTTAACTGCGATTCGCGGATAAATGCGAGCCAGCGTACTTGCTTATGATTACTCACCAAATTCGCAATACCATTGAGACTAAACTCGTCATGACTAAGGTCGACAATGCCAATGCATGGTCCTGTTTCGCTGAACAAAGCGTCTGCTTTGCGTAAATCTGCACACTGAGTGCAACGCCATCCTACTTGCTCTAACACCGACAGCCAGGGCTCATACGTACCACCGACAACGATAAGTGAACCAGGAATGGAGTCCATTCGGAACTGACTAGCCATGAAATGTATCCCTATTGATTCAAATTTTAATGCTGTGCCTCTAGAGGCACCAAAACTTAGCCGTTACATTATAGAGACTCGGCAAGATAATCTGTCTCATTACTAAGACTAGCTAGTGAATTATATAAATACCAAACAACAATTCGATCAACATTCGGCACGAGTATGCATCTCTCGACACAAAACGAGACATAGTGCTAAAACTCTACTACAACAATTTCAGACATTACACCTATGCCAGATAAGAAAAATCCGGTACAAGCGTTACCTATACCGGATCCCATTTAAAATAATGTTTACATGTTATGCCAATGCTTGCTCGGATGGCTGTGTGCTATAACGTTGAATGTCTTTTAGTAACATCATCGCCACGATAATACTCAACGCGATATTTGATAACGGGTAAGCAATCCAAATGCCCGGAACGCCTATTAGTTTAGGCATTATGTATAAGAAAGGTAATTGGATCAGCATATTACCTACAGTAACGAACATGGCTTTGCTGCCTTTATTGATCGCCTGATAATAGGCTCCAGCTACAACAAGGAATCCATCCAATGCAAGCGCAAACATATGCAATCGAATGCCAAGAATCGTATTATCAATCAGTTGAGTATCCGATGAATTGAATACCGAGACAAACTCAAGTGGGAAGAGATTCAGCAAAAGAACAAACACCATTCCGATGACTACTGAACTGACCATCGCCACTTTGATCAACTTACGAATATTAATCTGATGACGTGCGCCATGGTTATAGCTAACCAAGGGTTGCATGCCGTTGGCGATCCCCTCGGCAGTCAAGTAATATACAGTGACGATATAGCCCAAAATGGCATAGGCACCAATCAAAAGCTGATCACCGTATTGAGCAAACAAGCTATTGTGTAATGCCACCATAATCGAACCATAGGCGTACATAAAAAAGCTCGATGTACCGATGGAAAATATCTCAGGCACCAAGGCTAACTTAAGTTTCAACTCATCAATTTGTAAGCGAAGTTTGGCTCTTGGTGAGAAGAAGTACACTAATCCAAATAAGGTAACAACCATCTGAGCAACCCCGGTCGCAATCGCTGCACCAGTCAGCTCCCAACCTAGCCAAGCAATAAACAGGTAGTCGAGCACTATGTTGATCACCGCTCCCACGACCATCAATATCGTCGCTAAATTTGGGCTGTCGTCATTACGCAGTAAGAACGGCATGGCAATCGAGCCGAGGGTAAATACGCTGGCACCTATCAAGATATGCAGATACTGTAGCCCTAAATCAAACACTCGTCCTTCAGCACCCTGCCAACGTAAGAAATCATCAGAGAAGAAAAGCAGAACCCCTGATACTACAGGAGTTAATACCAATAGAAGTACCAGACCTGTCGCAAGAGTTTGTTTCGCGCCTAGTGTGTCTTTTTCACCTTGGCGGATCGACACCATTGCTCCTGTCCCTACCCCCACAAGCATGCCAATTCCTAAAATTGAGCCGATCACAGGCCAAGCAACATTGATTCCTGCAAGCCCATCAGCGCCAACATAACGGCCAATAAATACGCCATCAACCACCTGATACAAGCCATTGACTAGCATGGCTGCGACGGTTGGAATTGTGTATTGCCAAAACTGTTTATATATGGAAGTTTGCATAACTCTTTCCATCAGTTAGCTAGGCTAACTAAATAGTTAAATGAAAGGTTGGAACCCATTAATCCTTTAGTGATTTTTCCAACAGAGATACAAGCTGCCCTGCTTCTTTTTTAGTCAATTTATTGCTCATCGCTTGTGCGATATGCTGATAAACTAACTGTTCTTTCGATAAATCCTTTAACACCTGCTCACTCAGTATGACTCGCTTTGAACGTGCATCCTGGAGACATGAGATACGTGAAACTAAGCCTTTATTTTGCAACCGTGCGACCATATTCGACGCGGACGGTTTGGTTACTTTCATCTCATTGGCTAGGTCGGTGATGCGAATTCCTTCAGGAAATTCGTCGATAACCCTCAAGTAGTCATATTCGTTAAAACTCAGTAGAGATAAAGGATCTTCTTTAGCATGAACTCGCCACGCTTTGGCACAAAAACGTTCCAATTCAATCAGACAATTTTCCAGAGCCATAAAATCTCAGCCTAATTAGTTAGCAAGGCTAACTATTTTAATGTCAGTAGAAATAGATGGCAATAAAAAACCGCTGCGAGGCAGCGGCTTCAATCACAATAGTCACTGGCTACTTTAAACGGGCCTGTTTATTTGGAGAATGAGTCATCCCTTTTTGATGCGCTGCATCATAAATGCCCTGTAGTTCGAGAAAGGCGTAGCGATGTTCAACATATTCAAAGACATTGAAAGAAATGGCCAATTTATAGAATGAAATCGCTTTGGCTAGATCTTCATCGGTTCCTTGAGCTTGGTAACGTTTACCTAAATAGAAATAAACTTCCGTCAAACGCTGGGCCAAAACAGTGCGTTCACTACTGGTTTCCATGATGGTTTTAAAAGCCTCTCTCTCGGAAACCTCACCTAAAATAATCCCTACTAAAAACCATCCCCACTGGTTATCACGGGCCGCATATCTAGCAAGCAACTCTTCTTTTGCAACATGGGGGAAACTTTAGACTTGACGATATACAGCCAAAGAGCTCGGAATGAATCACTGGGATCTTGTTCGTAATGTAACTGCATATCTTCAAGCGCTAGTTCAATACGATCGCCATAGTACAAAGCAATAGCACGATTTCTTGCTGCGTATGAGTTCTCAGGAGCCAACTCTAAAGCAGAATCAAATGCATCATAGGCAGCATCAAAGTCTCTATTTTCTGTGAAATAGACGCCTAACAAATTGAAGAGATCCGCCTGAGCAGGGTAGATTGCCAATGATTGTTCATAATCTAATCGAGCTAAGTTTCTGAGGCCAACATTATCATAATGATTTCCCCTTTCGTTCAGCATTTTAGCTCTCGTTTCGTTGGGTAAATCGGGGCGTTGTAGCAGCTGGCTTAATCTGGCTATCTGTACTTCTTGTTGCAAAGTGGGCTGTAACGCTTCAACCATCGGCGGCAATATCCAATCAGGCTGCTGATCGAATATAGACGCACAACCGCCCGTCACTAACAAAGCCATACTAAGTGTTGCGGTTTGAAACCATTTCACAAATAAATACTCCTGTTGCTGAGCCTTTAACCCAGACTGGTCCGCATTAAAAAAGGGAGCGTGATGCTCCCTTTATAACATGCTTTTAGCAAAATAGGCTAATACACAACACCAGCCTACTTAGCGATATCCGCAGCATTATGCGTCTGTTGCTGGTTTCTCTTCAGAAACCGCTTCTTCAGTCTTTTCAACTGCTTCTTTCATGCTTAGACGTACACGGCCCTGACGGTCGATTTCAAGGACTTTAACTTGAACTTCTTGACCTTCAGCTAGGTAGTCAGACACTTTTTCAACACGCTTGTCTGCGATTTGAGAGATGTGTACTAGGCCATCTTTACCTGGCAGGATAGTTACGAATGCACCAAAGTCTGCTAGACGCGCTACTTTACCTGTGTAGATGCGGCCAACTTCAACTTCTGCCGTGATCTCTTCGATACGACGGATTGCTTCTTTCGCAGCTGTACCTTCAGTTGCAGCAATCTTGATTGTACCGTCGTCTTCGATTTCGATAGTTGTACCCGTCTCTTCAGTAAGAGCACGGATAACTGCACCACCTTTACCGATAACGTCTTTGATCTTCTCAGCGCTGATCTTCATTGTGTGAATACGCGGAGCGAACTCAGAGATATCTTCACGAGCGCCAGAGATAGCTTCATCCATTACAGATAGGATGTGCTTACGTGCACCTTGAGCTTGGTTAAGCGCAATTTGCATGATCTCTTTAGTGATACCTTCGATTTTGATATCCATCTGAAGTGCAGTGATACCAGTGTTAGTACCTGCTACTTTGAAGTCCATGTCACCTAGGTGGTCTTCGTCACCCAGGATGTCAGAAAGAACAACGAAATCATCGCCTTCTTTAACAAGACCCATTGCGATACCCGCAACAGAAGACTTGATTGGCACACCAGCATCCATAAGCGCTAGAGACGTACCACATACAGAAGCCATTGAAGAAGAGCCGTTAGATTCAGTGATTTCTGATACCACACGTACTGTGTATGGGAACTCGTCTACAGATGGCATTACTGCAGCAATACCACGCTTAGCTAGTTTGCCATGGCCGATTTCACGACGCTTAGGAGAACCTACAAAACCAGTCTCACCTACACAGTATGGAGGGAAGTTGTAGTGCAGTAGGAAGTGATCTTTACGCTCACCCGTTAGCTCGTCGATGATTTGAGCATCACGCTGCGTACCTAGAGTCGCAGTTACAAGCGCCTGAGTTTCACCTCGAGTGAATAGCGATGAACCGTGAGTACGTGGAAGAACACCAGTGCGTACGTCTAGCGCACGAACCATATCTTTTTCACGACCGTCGATACGTGGGTTACCAGCGATGATGCTGCGACGTACCACTGTCTTCTCTAGATCGTGGAAGATAGTGTGGATTTCTTTTGTGTTTGCTTCTGGATCTTCAGCAAGAAGAACTTCGTTTACTTCACCAGCAATCTCGTGGATGCGGTCGTAACGAGCCATCTTCTCAGTGATTTGGTAAGCTTCAACTAGCTTAGCTTCAGCAAGTTCAGCGATCTTGTTTACAAGCGTTGTGTTCTCTTCTGGAGCAACCCAATCCCAAGCAGGAGTAGCCACTTCCGCTTTGAATTCGTTGATCGCATTGATCACAACTTGCTGTTGATCGTGACCGTAAACAACAGCAGATAGCATCTCTTCTTCAGTTAGGTTGTCAGCTTCTGACTCAACCATAAGAACAGCGCCTTCAGTACCCGCAACAACTAGGTCTAGTTTAGATGTTTCTAGTTCAGTGGTGCTTGGGTTAAGAACAAGTTGACCGTCGATGTGACCAACACGTGCCGCACCGATAGGACCGTTGAACGGGATACCAGAAATAGCAAGTGCCGCTGACGTACCAATCATAGTTACGATGTCAGGTTGAACGTCTGGGTTTACAGACACAACTGTCGCGATAACTTGAACTTCGTTTTTGAATGCATCTGGGAAAAGTGGACGGATTGGACGGTCGATTAGACGAGCCGTTAGCGTTTCACCTTCAGAAGGGCGACCTTCACGTTTAAAGAAACCACCAGGGATTTTACCCGCAGCGTAAGTGCGCTCTTGGTAGTTAACCGTTAGAGGGAAGAAGTCTTGACCTTCTACCGCTTCTTTTTTACCTACAACAGATACGAATACCGCAGTATCATCCATTGTTACCATAACTGCTGCTGTAGCTTGACGTGCAATAACGCCAGTTTCTAGAGTAACTGTGTGGTTACCGTACTGGAACGTTTTAACAACTGGTTTTTCGAACATGAAAATTCCTTGTTGGATTTTGAGTGAATCCACCACTACCAATCGCGACTAGTGAAAGCAGGCTACCCCACCTCCCATTGAGCCTTGCCAAAAGAAAGACCAATAGAAAGTTAACCAACTTTTAATAGCCGCGACCATTTGGTCGACTTACGTGACTGTAGTTAGTGGACAAAAATGCCGCTATTCAGAAACCTATCGCAAGGTTACTAAAATAGCGGCACGATTATAGACTAGTTCGAGGGGTAAATCCCGTAGAATTTATTGAAACTGTTCAACGCAAGAGGGACCGCAAAGGGCGAATATCTGAAAGCGAAATAATAACCATCATTATTGCTTTTCATACATCACATCAACGCAACTTTAAGAATTTTTATCTTAGTCTCATTTAAAACCACACCACTCATACCCTTAAACGTCCTCTAGAATTTCACAGTCTGGGAACGCATCGCGGAATTTTTGCGGAGCTCTAATCGACTCATAGCCCTGCTCTGCGTCATAGCCCCAGCGGTACAAAGGCTCTGCCGCACGACGCAAGTCAAGCTTCTTCAGTTTTTTTAGCTTGAACAGCACCTTGGGAAACTCAGTAAAGTGGTTAAAGGAGAGATCCAGCTCCTCCAACTCAGTCAGCTCAGCCAATTTCGGCGGCAACTTTTCCAAATGGTTGAAGCTCAAGTTGAACTTCTTCACCTGCAGGTAACGTTCGAAATTAGCAGGCAACGCATTCAAGTAGGAGTTGTGCAGGTCAAGCTCAGTGATCCGCGTCTGCTCGGGCAGCGCTTGTGGCAAGCGGGTCTTCGGCTTACCCAGCTCAAAGCTGTTCTGCATGTAGATGTCTGGAGAGCCATGGCAGTTGATCAAACGCTCCTCATCGGCATCTTTCACCATCAGTTCAAAGCCACAGGCTCTGTTCCAGTTGAGGCACTCACCTTCCACGAACGAGGTGGGTGATGGCTTGGCGGCGCTCACACTCCTCTTTCTGGGTCAGCAGCCACAACAGCCCCTCGCCATAACGGTCAAAATAGGCTTTGGAGAAATCGATACACAGAGGACGCCCCCAACGTTTGGTCAACCCCTTAAGCTTCTTAAACATCGGCCCTTCACCGGTTGGGTTGCCCTCCCAGTTGAGGCCTCGCAGGTCCGACTCGAAGAAGATGCGATCTTTTACCGCCAACTGGAACAGGTCGTCCCCCTTACCGGCCAGCAATTGCTGAATCGATTTGCGCAGAGCCTTATCGCTGGTGGTTTTCAGAATCAGGAATAGTGGCATCCACATCACTTCGGTGACACCCCCTTGAGTTAACATCTCCACCGCCACTTGATGGGAGGCTTCATCTGGAGAGTTCAGCATGGTCATCACGGTATCAACCATGCCGCTGTCTACGGCTTGCTCCTGCTGCAAAAACTGCGGCGCCGCCTGCTCAAACCACTGACTTAGGGCAGTGTCGTCGATCAGCAGATGATGCTGTAAATCCAACAGTTCGGTCTGCTTCGGATTGGCGCCGACCAACACGTGGGTCACGCTGTCGTCCAATGTCTTGCAGATGCTAAATCCCAGCTCCTCAGCCTTGGCCTTGAGCTCAGTGACCTTAAACCCACTCTTACCGCACACAAACAGCACTGTATCGCTGCCTAGGGCTCGACGAGTTAACGCCTGCTCAGCGTTGGCTCTCAGCCACGCGTGGGCGTGTTTCTTAAATGGAGAGTATTTCGCTTCGAGGAAGGTCAGGTGGAAACGACCATCCATCTCGGGCAAATCCCTTGGCTTTGGCGCATGATACAGTTGTTGCCAGTAGGTTTGGCGCTGCTCAAGAGTCAGGGGAGCATTCAGCAAAATCCGCCGCTGTTTGTTCAGAGCTTCACTGCGGGCCACCTGATCGTAGATGCCAAACTCCACCTCAATCTCTGGAGGCATGCACATCAAGAAGTCGGTGCGATCGCCGCTTTGTGCCGTCAGGTTGAGAACCAGACGCTTCAGCGATGGTGCGGTCAGCAGTTGTTCCAATGCCGGCAGTGCGGTGCATGGGCCATGATGGCTAAACTGCTCGATTCGAATCTCGGTAACGCCAGTCATGGCGCTCAGATCCCCAAGCTGCTCGGTAGGGCCATTGCTCACTCGCAATCGAGTGAGGCCAGAATGCTGACGCAGCGTTAACGGCAGCTCGGCATCGGTAAAACCTTCCAGCTGCAGGTATTCCAAATTAGTTAGGGCGCTAAGCACCTTGGCCTCGCCCAAATCTCCCGAGTCACGCAGCTCCAATTTCGTCAGCTGTGGTGAGTTTTTCAGGCCGTCCAGTTGTGCAAATGGCACACCGGTGGCAAACAGATGATCCAAGTGCGGCAAGTTAAGATCGCCAACTACCCCTTTGCCCTCTGAGAACAGATAGATAGAGGCTAAGGATTGCAGCGGCGCCACCAGTTCCGTCAGGTTATAACTGGCGTTGTGAGGCAGGAAGATCAAACGCTCAGCGCTGCCCAGCTGGCAAAACAGATCGCTGGCAACCTCTGTGCCATTTCGCCCCACATTGAGGTGCAGCTCCTTCACTGATTTAGCTCGAATCAAACCACCGGGAGCCACAATTAACTTATCGGCCTCCAGTCGCATCTCATCAAGTTCAGCGTTTCCAGCATCGATAATTCGCTCTATCTGCATCTGACAGTGAGGAGAGATAGAGATCTTCTTGATTGAGTCGGGCAGCAGCAGTTGCTCCACCTGCATCGTATAAGACTCACCATTGTAATGGCGACAATAGAGGTGAAGCTCATTCAGCTCCTTGGCCCCAGAGAGGTTTAGGGCCAGTCGATCCACTTCATCGACCCGAAGATGTAACGTTTGGAGGCGGCTTCCTTCAGGCAGCTCCAGAACCAAAGAGCCCTTCTCCACCTCAAGGTAGATCTCGGTTAGCGCCTGACAGTGTTTGAGATAACCCAATTGGTTGGCTTGGGTAACCACCGCTCCCCGAATCGCCCTAAGGTTTTTAACCATCTCCGGCTCAACGTCGGAGAGCTCCAGCGGATTGGTTTCGCAGTTGAGAATCTTGAGATTCGGAAACGCACTGAACATCTCGGCATCAATCGGGCGCAGAGGCTCCAGATAGCTACCAAAATAGAGCTGTTCAACATTAGGGAAAGCTCGGCCGATCTTGTTCCAATCAGGGGCAACGTCACTCACGCGGTAGCGCAGATTGGTGACGTCCGGGTGGACCTGTTTCAACTGTTCCAGATCATACTCATACAAAGAAGCTTTTTTTGTCATCGAAAAGTGTATCCTAACTCATTAATCCTGAAGCACTTCGCAGTCTGGGCAGGCTTCTAAAAATGCCTGCGGTACCTGCAATTTGTGATAGTTCGAACCATAATCCTCATCCAGCCCAGGACGGGTGGCTCGGCGAAAATCCAGCTTCTTCAGCCAAGGCATCTTCAACAACACCTTGGGAAATTCACGGAAGTGGTTAAAGGAGAGGTCCAGCTCCTCAAGCTGAGTGAACTTAGTCATCGCGCTTGGCAGGGAGTCCAACATGTTGTGGGCCAAGCTTAAGCTGGTGATCTCGGTAAATTGGTCGGCACCTTTTGGCAGCGTACTCAATAAGCAGTTGCCCAGATCCAGACGACGAATAGTACGCCCGCTGGCCAACTCCTTTGGAATCTCGATTTTCACTGCGCCCAGTAGGTTATCGTTATTGAGATAGAACATCGGATGCCAGTGCAGGTTAATCTGGGATTCCTTGTCCCAGAACTCCTGAATCTGATCCATCCCCATGCCTCGACGCCAGTTAAGACAATCACCTTCAACCAGTGATTCCAGCATTGACAAACGCAGCTCAGCTGGGGTCTTTTGCAGCATCACGTAGATAAGGCCTTCGCCATAACGCCTAAAGAACAGCTGCGCAAACTCCATGCACAGCACGTCGCCCCACTTTCTACGCTGCTTCTTAAGCTTATCTACCATCACGCCCTGCCCCTTGAGGTTGCCGTAATCGTCGAGGCCACGGCAGTTGTGGAACAGGATGCGATCGTTCACTGCCAGTTGAAAAGCTTCATCCCCCATGCCCGCCAGCAGATGTTTGATCTGCTTACGAAAGCCATTGTCGGCGGTGGTTTTCAAAATCAGGAACAGCGGCAGACGCATCGCTTCGGTCACCCCACCCTGTTCCAACATCTGTACGGCAACCTTGTGGGACGCTTCATCGGGAGAGGCCAACATCTCCAATACACTGGCCTCCATCGATTCGCCGCCCTCCTGCTGCAGAAACTTAGGCGCATTGACTTCGAAGCACTGCTGCAGCACCGAATCATTAATGATGGCATGGCGCTCAAGGTCGAAACTATCGGTGTTCTTAGGAGCACTGCCCAGCAAAATGTGAGTGACCTTGTCATCCAGTTTCTTGCTGAGACTAAAGCCCACCTCCTCGGCTTTAGCTTTGAGTTCAGTGGCTTTAAAGCCACTGCGTCCGGAAACAAACAAAATACTGTCAGCACCAAAAGGTCGCTGCTGCTGATTGTGCTGAGCCAATTGGCTTAGCCACGTTTTGTGCTGCGCCTTAAAGCGGTTGTACTTAGCCGCCATCATCGTCAAATGGAAATTGGCCGGCATCGTTGGCAGTTCAGCGGGCTTATACACAGGAGCCAAGATATTCAGGTAGCCCAAAGACTCCTCATCACTTAAGTGAGAGCGCTTCAAGATCTGCCATTCCGCCGCCAATTTTTCGTTGCTGATATCCAGCTCCAATTCCGCATTTAAGTTTATCCAGGCGGGAGCAAACTGCTTCAGTTCGATGTCTAGACGCAGCGATTTTAGAGCGGGAATGGTGACCAAGTCCTGCTGTTCTGGCAGTGACGCTTGCTCATGACGCCAAGGCTGAATCCACACGTCAGCAAGAGCCGTCATCTGGCTCATGTCCCCAAGTCGAGGCAAGGTAACTGACAGCAAATTAAGACGCTCAATAGTGCTACTGCTCAGTACCGACGTAGGTAACTGATCCAGTTCCCCTCCTCGCAGGGTCAAACTGGTAAGCGTCGGCAGCTCTGGCATCTGCGACACTTTGCCCTTTAGTAAAAAATTACAGTCGTTCAGTTTCGGGCTGTAAGCCAACCAATCCAGTTGATCGCCGTTCAAACCACAAATCCACGCCCGAGTCAGCTCTGGCAGTACCAACTCATTGGCTTTCTCTAGCGCCCCACTGGCATTGCTGTAATTAAACTCCTCCACCACCACTCCATGAGGCAGCAGTAGTTCTGGGATCTGGGTCTGTTCGCACTTGAGTTCAAACTTAGTAGCTCGAGTCAGCTTGGCAAATAGAGCCGGAGGCAAGGGCGGTGTCGGCTCGGTTAAGGTCAGGGTAAGTCGGTTCAACTCCTTAAGCTCGCCGAGAAGGTCCTCCGCAAGCTCAGCGGAGCCCAAATTCAGAGTTAGCTGGTTTAGGCTTTGGTTGGCACCCAAGACAGCGCCGGGCAGTTTTCCGACACAATAGGCATCTAAGGTGAACTCTTGCAGTGAACTTGGCAAACAAAGCTGATTCACAGAAAGAGCTGCTGGGCCATCATCATAGTAATCCAGTTGCCCCAGAACCACAGAGGTCAGTTGGCTGCTCTCAAGGTCACAACTGAGCGCCCTCACCTGAGGCTCAAGCCCCACCTTAAGTACCTTCAAAGAGGATTGGTCACTGATGGCAACCTTAACGCTGGACTGGTAGAGGCGCACTGTCAACTCAGTCAACTTAGGCAGGCTTGAGAGCAACGCCAAATCCTCATCTCGGCATTGGCTCAGTTTCAGTTTTTCCAAATTGACCAGATGCTCCGGATTAACGTTCTCCAACCTCACCGACAGCTTATCGCGACTTCGAATCGGCATCTCCAGTTCAGACAAGTTGGGGAACTGCTGGAAAAACTCCGCATTGATCTCTTTGCGACCATCGACGCGGCCAAGATCCTCAAAAGTCAGCTTACGAAGTCGAGGGAAGGCTCGGCTGAGCTGCTGCCAACTCTCCATCGGCTCATCACTATCATAAAACAAATGCTCGACATCAAGGTGTACCGATTCCAACAGGGAGTCGTGATTGTAATCTTCCAGTTCCACACTCTGCATGGAGCCTCCTTACGGTTCTGTTCTGGGGGGATGCGACAAAGGCACGGCAGCAAGGGTGACCAACGAGAATCACCTCTAAAATTCGATATAGGTTCGACTTCGAAGCGCTGGGTAGCAGCAGAAATTGATTCGCTCAGTCGAGCATGGTGGATAGGTTTCCAGATCGGTACTGCGAGGTTTTGTCTGTGTACGATTACTGCGCGTACCGGGCTTTACGTTAAAATCACCAGTCATCGCTTTCAACGAAATGCTCCTAAAGCCCTTACTATTAAAATCGAACGTGGATTGACCACCTGAGCATTATATGGATAATTCATTTTAAATCATATAGTTAATCTGGATAACGCTATAAACAACGCCAATCTGTCACGAATCCTAGTCAAACTGATGCTCAATGAGCCCTTTTACGGCCATTATCTGAGTAGTTTTCATAAGGCTACCCTAGAGCGAGGCGACGAAGAAACCGCTCCTCTTGAGATAAAACTAAAAGAAAACAGTAACATTCAGTTCATATGCCACTTTGCACCTTGGGGCGCATTGAGTGAGCCTCAACAGCTGGGGGCACTGAAACATGAAGCCCTGCACTTGGTCTTAGGGCATCCCTTCGGCCGCCACCAATACGCAGACTCAGCCCGTTTTGATCTGGCGGCAGATCTGGTGGTGAATCAATATCTCAGCCCTGACCAATTGGCCCCAAATGCCCCAACTATCGAACTGGTAAACCAGTGGCTGACCGGATTAGGCGCTCCAGAGTTAGAGCCCCATCACGAACTGGGTTACTACTATCAACGACTGCCCCAAAGCAACCAATTCCCGAGCTATCAGGGTTTTAACGGCGCAGGGCTTGGGCACCAAAGCTGGAACGCACTGGGCCAGCTCGATGAAGCCCATCGCTCTCTGGTGAGTCAGCAGCTAGACAGTAAGCTGGAGGAAAGCGCTCAACGCACCGAGCAGGTAAACGCCAGAGCGCGAGGCCTTTTGCCCGCCAGCGTACTAGAAGCGCTTACTCAGGCCATTGCTCGTCGTCGCCCTACAGTTAACTGGCGACGTATACTAAGATTATTCGCCTCTAGCGCTCGGCGCACCTCAGTAAAAAACACCCTACGACGACCTTCTAAACGCTACGGTACCACTCCCGGAACCCGCATTCAGCCTCATCAACACATTCTGGTCGCTATAGATACTTCGGCCAGTGTCGATGACCAACAGCTCAAGCGTTTTTTTTGAGGAGCTACACCATATCTGGCGTGCCGGCGCCGAACTCACCATCGTTGAATGCGATACCGAGATTAAAAGTCAA
The DNA here is from genome assembly GCA_019339365.1 of Vibrio neptunius. Classification (NCBI taxonomy): domain Bacteria; kingdom Pseudomonadati; phylum Pseudomonadota; class Gammaproteobacteria; order Vibrionales; family Vibrionaceae; genus Vibrio; species Vibrio neptunius. Next base: position 3,407,984 of record CP079859.1, read on the forward strand.
TACCGTTACCGTGGTGAACCGCCGAAAGCGATCAGTGGACGCGGAGGCACCTGCTTTGACGCACCCATTGAAATGGCCAATCGACTGCGGGTTGATGCCACCATCTACTTCACCGACGGTGATGCGCCGCTGCCGGAGATTTCGGCGCGGGCACCTATTCTGTGGCTTATCCACAACGACAGAACTTCGATAAAAAACACACCTCTTCGCCAATGCGGTCGGGTGATCCCCATGGCCGATACCAATACCATCACCGAAACCAGCACGAGACATTCATGACACATAGCCACAACTACAGCTACTACGGTTTAACCTGCCAAGCGCCGGAAGTGCGCAGCTTCATCGAGCATCTGCTACCTAAATCAGGTCAGCGCAGCGTTCCTGTCTGCATCTGGGGCCGTCACGGCATAGGTAAAACCCAGATGGTGGAGCAGATCGCCAAAGAGAGAGGAATGCAGTGGCGCACCATTGCTCCAGCTCAGTTTGAGGAGATGGGGGATCTGTTGGGAATGCCTCAGGTAACCCAAAATGAACAGGGAGAAAACGTAACTCAATTTGCCGCTCCCCACTGGGTGCCGACCGAACCCGGACCAGGTATCCTACTGATTGATGACGTTAACCGCGCCGACGAGCGCATCCTTCGAGGCATCATGCAGCTGCTGCAAAACCATGAACTCATCAGCTGGGCACTGCCTGAAGGCTGGCAAATTGTGCTTACCGCAAACCCAGATGGTGGCGATTACTCGGTCACGCCAATGGACGACGCCATGCTGACCCGCATGATGCACATCACCATGGAGTTTGATGCGAAAGCGTGGGCATTGTGGGCAGAAGGTGCCAACATTGACCCTAGAGGCATCGACTTTGTGTTGACTTACCCCGAGCTGGTCAGCGGCGAGCGCACCACCCCTCGCTCTCTGGTGCAGTTCTTCCAAGCCATTGCGCCAATTGAGGATCTTAAGTCGCATCTGCCACTAGTGAACATTCTCGCTCGCTCCTGTTTAGATGAAACCACCTGCGCCGCCTTCATCGCCTTTGTGGAACAGAACCTGAGTAAGCTGGTTTCGCCTCAGGCGATGGTGGAGGCCAAATCCTTCGATAAGGAGATCGCTCCGCAAATTGAGCGCATCGCCGGCGGTGCCGCACCACGAATAGACATTCTGGCCACTCTGTGTACCCGCCTGTACCACTATCTGAAAGTCAGTGGCGTTAAGCTTAAACCAGCTCAAATTGGCAATGTGCAGGCGTTTCTTAAGCTAGGCTTCCTACCAAACGATCTGCGTCTTGGACTGATGCAGGATCTGATGAACAGCGGCAATGCTTCGGTGAAAGGGGTATTAGCAGATGCGGAACTGGCTAAGCAGTTCCTAAGTAACGCTTAACCTTGTTGCCACTTCCCTAAAGAAAAATGCCAGTTCGCTTAGCGAACTGGCATTTTTATTTAAGGCGATTGATCACTTACTTTTCAGCAAGGATATAACAAATAGAACTGTCAATTTATGAATTTCAGATACAAAAAAGGGGCATATCGCCCCTTTTTCGACAAACTGTTCTATGCAGTCGCTTATTAGCGACGTAGGCCTAGACGCTTGATTAGGTCGTGGTAACGATCTAGATCTTTACCTTTAAGGTAATCTAGAAGCTTACGACGACGAGAAACCATACGTAGAAGACCACGACGGCTGTGGTGATCGCCTTTATGCGCTTTGAAGTGACCTTGTAGGTGGTTGATAGAAGCTGTAAGTAGAGCTACTTGTACTTCTGGTGAACCAGTGTCGCCTTCGCCACGTGCGTAATCTGCAACGATTGTTGCTTTAGTTTCTGCATTCAGAGACATAATTCTCTCCTAATAAGAGTAGGTTAAACGTTGTGCCAGCCAATCTCTGATTCAGCCGACACGAGGAGCGCGAATTATAGGGGATGTACATAGGTTAAGCAATAGGTAATTGCGCGGGATACGGGAGGCGGGAGCGGACTTCGTCCTATGGAAAACTGGAAAACTGGAAAACTGGAAAACTGGAAAACTGGAAAACTGGAAAACTGGAAAACTGGAAAACTGGAAAACTGGAAAACTGGAAAACTGGAAAACTGGAAAGTTTTTGAGGGTTGGCATAGCGTGTCAAACCTTTTTTTCAATACATAACGTTGTCATCCCCGAGAGCGAGGCACGAGCGAGTTGGGGATCTCTTACAGCAAGCAGAAAGCTTTATGAGATTCCCTACTCCTTCCTTCGTCAGTCTATGGAATGACAGTTTACCTCTCAAAGGACGCTGTCCACCTTAGATTTTCAACGCGTAGCACTCCAGCAGGGCGAAGCCCGATCCCGTTTTCCCGAAACGACGTGTTCCATCGGACAAAGTCCGTTCCCAACTCCATAGGGCGCAGCCCGTTCCCATCCTTCCCTTTTCTGTTACACTTAGCGGATTAAAGCTACCTAATTGAAATAACAGGATTCCTTATGAAAATCGGCATCATCGGCGCAATGGAGCAAGAAGTCTCTATTCTTAAGCAAGCTATTGAAAACTGCCAAGAAGTCTCGAAAGCAGGTTGTACTTTCTACGCGGGTAAGCTTAATGGTGTAGAAGTCGTGCTCCTTCAATCAGGTATCGGCAAAGTTGCTGCTGCGATAGGCACAACTATGCTTCTTGACGAGTACCAGCCTGATGTTGTGATTAACACAGGTTCTGCAGGTGGCTTTGACTCAAGCCTAAACCTTGGCGACGTTGTTATTTCAACTGAAGTACGTCACCACGATGCAGACGTAACTGCATTTGGTTATGAAATGGGCCAAATGGCCCAGCAACCAGCGGCTTTCTTAGCTGATGAAAAACTGATGGATGTGGCTGAAAAAGCACTGGCGCAAATGGAAGACAAGCACGCCGTCCGCGGCCTGATTTGCACTGGAGATGCTTTTGTCTGCACCGCTGAGCGTCAAGCGTTTATCCGTACACATTTCCCATCGGTGATTGCCGTTGAAATGGAAGCCTCTGCGATTGCTCAGGCTTGTCACCAATTTAAAGTACCGTTTGTTGTCGTTCGTGCCATTTCAGACGTAGCTGACAAAGAGTCACCAATGAGTTTCGAAGAGTTTCTACCGCTAGCGGCAAAGAGCTCTTCTGAAATGGTCTTCAAAATGGTTGAGTTGCTTAGAGCATAATCGAAATCAAGTGACTGATAATCATGGAAGAGACTTTTAATCAGTTATATTCAAACGGAGCGCTTCTAGTGTTATGGGGCGCTTTATTGTTTCATCTTATCCTCCCTTTTCCCCGTGAAGCGCACCCAGCTATTCTCTGGCACAAATTTGCTGAGCAACTGGCCGACAAGGTCAATACCAATTCCAGTTATTCACAAAGTATGATCTCTGGCACTCTGGCATGGTTGCTGATGATCACGCCTATGCTGATCGTGCTGCTCGCCTTAAAGCCTCTGGTTTGGCAGACCCAGCTGTTTGAGCTTGCCCTGTTATTGCTCGCTATAGACTGGCGTAATACCGATAAATTCACTGCACACTTTGTCGAAGCACTGGCGAGAGAAGATAAAGAGCACGCTAAAATGCTGCTCAAGCCAATGGTAAACCGTTCAACCCAATCGCTATCCCTTCTCGGCTTAGGGAAAGCCGGCACAGAAACGCTAATCATGTCTTACGGTCGCAACGTGGTCGCTGTACTGTTTTGGTACGCCATCGCAGGCGGAATTGGTGCTTTCATTTATCGAATGACTGTTGAGCTAGCTCGTGCTTGGTCTCCATCTCGCGAGAAATTCTCTCCTTTTGGCCTGCCAGTCATTCGTGTCGTGGCGGTGTTAGACTATATCCCTCTGCGCCTATTTGCACTAATGATTGCATTGGGAAAACGCACCCGTGAAGTGTTTGCACTATTCAAGCAACAAGCGAGTAGTTGGCCGCTACCAGGTCCATCATGGTTGATCATAGCTGTCGGTGCGAAACAAGAACTTTCTCTCGGAGGGCCTGCTATTTATGACGGTAAGAAATCGGTGCGCAGCAAGCTGGGAGGACGAATAGCGCCCTCTGCCATACATATTGCTCAAGTACAGCGCCTGCTAGCATGGCGAATGTTCGCTTGGATCATGGTGCAAAGCGCTATCATGGGCCTCATTTATCAAGGAATCTAAATGCAGATACGGCTGCTTACCCTCGTTACACTACTGTTTTCCGCGCTGGTTAACGCAGATCCAGTGGAGCGCGTAATTAGCTTAGCCCCTCACGCGACCGAAATAGCTTATGCTGCGGGTTTGGGCGACAAACTAATCGCCGTCAGTGACCACAGCGATTACCCTGAAGAGGCAACAAAGCTGGAAAAGGTTTCCAACTACCAAGGCATAAAACTAGAGCGCATTATCGCGCTCCAACCAGATCTTGTGATTGCATGGCCAGCCGGAAATCCGGCGAAAGAACTGGAAAAGCTGAAACAATTTGGTATCAACATTTACTACTCGACCACCGGCTCACTGGATGACATTGCCAACAACATCGAACAATTAAGTCAATATTCGCAAGATCCATCCGTCGGACTCAATGCAGCCAAGCAATATAGAAGTCGGCTGGCAACATTTAAACAGCGCTATCAAACAGACCTCCCAGTGAGGTATTTCTACCAGCTAAGCGAACAGCCGATCATTACCGTCGCAAAAGGGAATTGGCCAAGCGAAGTATTTTCGTTTTGTGGAGGTGAGAATGTGTTTGCAAAAAGTGCAGTGCCGTACCCACAAGTTGGCACTGAACAAGTGGTGTTAAGTGAACCAGAAGTCATCTTTACTTCAGAGCATGCCATCGCAAAAGGGAGCCCTTGGTTAGACTGGAAACAACAGTTGTCAGCGGTAGAAAACGGATACGTCTGGTCACTGAATTCAGATTGGCTCAACCGACCGACGCCCAGAACACTTAATGCAATTAAAGAAGTTTGTGAGCACTTCGAAACCGTCAGGCGAAATCGCTAACACCGTTTAGGTCTGATACCATACAATCCGCCGTCGTTTTTGTTCCTCAGGATCAACTGAGCATTTGTAAGAGATATTCATCCCGTGGATTCCATGCTGCTATACAGTGTCGATTTATTCGGCACCGCCATTTTCGCTATCTCCGGAGTACTGCTTGCTGGCCGACTCAAAATGGACCCTTTTGGTGTTGCCGTACTTGGCAGCGTAACCGCTATTGGAGGCGGTACAATCCGTGACATGGCATTAGGTGCCACCCCGGTATTCTGGATTACTGACACCAATTATTTATGGACCATTTTGATCACCTGCCTGCTAACGATGCTCATTGTTCGCCGTCCTAAACGTCTCGCTTGGTGGATTTTGCCAGTATGTGATGCAATCGGTCTTGCGGTGTTTGTTGGTATTGGTGTTGATAAAACCATGGCCTATCAGGATTCAGCACTGGTTGCCATCATCATGGGTGTAATTACTGGATGTGGAGGCGGTATCATCCGTGATGTACTTGCGCGGGAAGTGCCTATGGTACTGAGAAGTGAAGTCTATGCTACTGCGTGTATCATCGGTGGAGTATTCCACACCACGGCGCTGGCGATGGGGCATGATCCTGACACTGCATTCTTAGCAGGCGTCTTTTCTACTTTGTTGATTCGCCTAGGTGCGATTCGCTGGCACTTGTCTCTACCAACATTTGCTTTGAATCGTTAAACAAGGATGGTTGGAGGGTTGGCACAATGCCAACCTTTTATTATTAGAGTCATCCTCAAGAGCGAGGAACGAACGAATTGGGGATCTCTTAAAGCAAGTCGAATACATTTGGAGATTCCCTACTCGCTCCTTCGTCACTCTATGGAATGACTATTAGGTAATAACCCACAGAAACAAAAAAGGTCGCCTAAGCGACCTTTCTCATCTTCCATTCTTTAGGATTACTGTTGTACTCGGCGCAGTACATCTTTTAGCAAGTCAAAGTCATTAGCTAGGTCTTCAGATAGAAGCTCCATTGCTGCGTGCTTTGCGAGTGGTCCTGGTAGTTCGATATCGGAACCTAGAATATCATCGACGACTTCTTTGAACTTAGCTGGGTGAGCCGTACAAAGGAATAGACCCGTTTCACCTTCTTGCAATTGCTCTTCAAGGACGCGGTATGCAATCGCACCGTGTGGCTCACATAAGTAACCAAGCGAGTGCAAGTCTTTCACCGACTGCGCACTTTGCTCATCAGAAACCGCACCTTTACCTAGAGTCTCTAAGCCCCACTCTTTCACGCGGCATAGCTCTTCGATACGTGGCCAGTTGTTTGGCTGGCTGACATCCATAGCATTCGAGGTGGTTGCCACTGTTGGCTTGGGCTCCCACTTACCGGTTTCTAGGTAGCGCGGCACGGTATCATTAGCGTTAGTCGCAGCAATAAAACGTTTGATTGGTAAACCAAGTGCTTTAGCCAATAGGCCCGCGGTTAAGTTACCAAAGTTACCACTTGGTACAGAAACAACAAGGTTTTCACGCTGCTCTTTGCTCAGCTGAGAAGCCGCCTCAAAGTAATAACAGATTTGCGCCATCAAACGACTGATGTTGATTGAGTTTGCTGAGTTTAGGCCAATTTCTTCACGTAACGCAGCATCATCGAAAGCTTGTTTCACAAGCGCCTGACAAGCATCGAAGTCACCATCGATCGCTACAGTGTGAATGTTTTTTCCAAGCGTACAGAATAGCTTCTCTTGTAATGGGCTAATCTTACCTTTAGGGTAAAGAATCACCACATTGATGTCTTCCATTCCATAGAAAGCATGAGCCACTGCTGCACCCGTATCACCCGATGTTGCGGTTAGAATGGTGATTTTACCGCCATCAGAAACAGCCGCGAGTGATTGCGCCATAAAACGACCACCAAAGTCTTTAAACGCTAGAGTTGGACCATGGAACAACTCTAGGGCATAGACACCATCTTTAACTTGATTGATTGGCGCAGGGAATTGGAAAGCCGCATCCACTAGCGAGTTCACTTTCTCTTCCGCAAGCTCATCACCAATTAACGCAGAAAGAACTTTTGTACTTCGTGAAACAAAATCTTCTGCCAACAGGGCATCGATATCATCGAACTTAGGCAACTCTTGTGGAAAAAAGAGGCCTTGGTTACGACCTAACCCTTGGCGAACGGCTTGGCCAAAGGAAACTTGTTCATCATTTTCTTTTATATTGTAAAGCTTCATAGCTCACTTCCTGTTACTTTCGAGCCCTGTTTGTCTAAACGACAAACATGGACGAATCCTTCTTGGTTTTGTACGTAATTTTGTTCTAACCAGCGAGCAACTCGCTCAGCGACATCTTTATCTTTGCAAATGCTAAACAGCGTCGGACCACTTCCAGAAATACCAGTAGCTAAAGCACCGGCTGTAGCTGCATATTTACGTGCATCAGCAAAGCCTGGTAGCAGTTTCTCACGATACGGTTCAGCGATCACGTCTTTGATCATCTTAGCCGCCAGCTCTGGCTGGTTCGAATGGCAAGCATGGATAAAGCCGGCCAAGTGTCGACCATGAGCAATGATATCCTGACGACGATACTGAGAGGGTAGGATCTCACGGGCTTCTGCCGTTGATACTTTAATCCCCGGATACGCCATGACCCAGAACCAGTCATCAAAACATGGTACTTCCTGGCTGATGATGCCAAGCTCTTCAAGCATCAACTGAACACCACCTAGGTAGCATGGTGCGACATTGTCGTAATGTATACCACCAGATATCTGCCCTTCCATCTCACCCATCAATGCCAACAGCTCAGTTTTATCCAACGGGTTACCATGGAACTGGTTTAGCGCATCCAGAGCCGCGACAATAGAACAGGCACTAGAGCCTAACCCAGAACCGATAGGCATGTTCTTCTCAAGCGTCATTTCAAGGGGTAACAGAGTCACGCCTTTCTTATCTAGCTCTCTGGAGAACACTTGCCAACAATCATAAACGATATTTTCTTTAGGGTTTTCCGGTAACTTGGAAACAAAATCGCCCGCCGTTTTGAGGCTAAAAGACTCGTTTCCAGCTTTCACCATCACTCGATCACCGAGCAAGGTGCCATCAATAGGCGATACTGCAGCGCCGAGTACGTCAAAACCAACACTCACGTTACCAATTGACGCTGGGGCGTAAACCACCACATCCATACCACTACTCATCCGCTTTAAACCCCTAGTTTCCATCCTAAAGTACGCATCACATCTGAGAACACCCCAGCCGCAGTCACTTCTGTACCCGCACCATAACCACGCAATACTAGTGGAATCGGCTGATAGTAGCGACTGTAGAAGGCCAATGCGTTCTCACCATCTTTTATCTTGAACATAGGATCATTTTCATCAACAGCAGCAATACTCACACGACATTGGCCATCATTGATTTCTCCAACATAACGTAGCACTTTACCATCTTCCGCAGCCTTGGCAGACAACTCTTGGAAGTATGTGTCTGCCTCAGGCAGTCGTGCCATAAATTCATCTACGCTTCCCGAATCATCAAAACCTGGTGGCAATGCTTGATCAACCAGTACGTCTTCCAGCTCTATATTCATGCCGGCTTCACGCGCTAGGATTAATAGCTTACGAGCAACGTCCATACCAGACAGGTCATCACGTGGGTCTGGTTCGGTAAAGCCATTGTCTTTAGCAATATTGGTCGCCTGGCTTAGTGTCATACCTTCATCAAGCTTACCGAAGATGTAGGACAGCGAACCAGAAAGAATCCCGCTAAAGCGCTCAAGTTCATCCCCTGCGGAGATAAGATTTTGCAGGTTTTCGATCACTGGCAAACCAGCGCCAACTGTTGTTTCATACATCAACTTGCGACGAGAACTACGAGCAACATCGCGCAATTGATGGTAGTAAGCCATACTCGACGTATTGGCTTTTTTGTTTGGTGTAACAACGTGGAAGCCCGCGGCCAAGAAATCTGCGTATTGGTTAGCGATAGATTCTGAAGAAGTACAATCCACTAAAACTGGGTTGATAATGTGGTTGCGCTGAACCAGTGAAATCAACCGTGCAAGGCTAAAGTCTTCCGTTGCGTCGTTTATTCGGTCACGCCAGTGCTCTAAAGGCAGACCTTCACTGTCAAGCAGTAATCCCTTGCTGTTCGCCAAACCACAAACTCTTAGAATGATGCCTTTTTCTGCCAGTTTCGCTTGCTGACGCTGAATTTGATCCACCAGCTCGCCACCAACGCCGCCGACACCGACAACAAATACATCCAAGAAGTGTTTAGAGTTAAACAGGTTCTCATGACATGCTTTTATCGCCTCAGAAATCTTATCTTCAGGAATCACAGCAGAAATCGCACGTTCAGAAGATCCTTGAGCGATGGCCACGATATTGACGTTCACTTCAGCTAGAGAAGAGAAGAATTGAGAAGCGACACCGCGCGAGGTACGCATACCATCACCAACCAGTGTCACAATAGCGACATCGTCCATAAACTCAACTGGCTCAAGAAGACCATCTTTGAGCTCCAACTCGAACGAGTCGCCGAGTGCTTGCTGAGCGATGGCTTTATCTTCCGCTTCAATACAGAAACTGATGCTGTACTCGGAAGAAGACTGAGTGATCAGCACAATAGAAACACCAGCTGAAGACATAGCACCGAATACACGGCTCGCCATTCCGACCATGCCTTTCATACCCGGACCTGAGACATTGACCATGGTCAGGTCACTAAGCGTCGTGATCCCTTTAATGGCTAGGTTATCCTCGCCAGTATCTTGACCAATTAACGTCCCAGCCCCTTGAGGGTTGAAGCTATTTTTAATTAAACAAGGAATATGGAACTGAGCGATAGGAGCAATGGTTTTAGGGTGAAGTACAGAAGCACCAAAGTAAGACAGCTCCATCGCTTCTTGATAGCTGAGTGATTTCAGTAGACGCGCATCATCAACCAAGCGTGGGTCACAGTTGTATACACCATCGACATCCGTCCAAATTTCACAGCAATCAGCACGCAAACAGGCTGCTAACACTGCTGCCGAGTAGTCAGAGCCGTTACGCCCGAGAGTGACAAGCTCACCCTCTTCGTTACCTGCGGTAAAACCTGGCATGATATTGACGTGGCCTTCAGGCAGAGGGTTTTGACGGAAATTCTGGGTAGAGACCTCAACGTCAACCATCGCCTCCAAGTGTTCACCGTTTGCGTAGAGGTATTTCACTGGATCTATTAGGCTAGCTGGTTGACCTTTTGCTTCCAATACCGCTTTCATAAGCTGAATGGATACCCGTTCCCCCTTGCTAATGATACGTGCATTAACGTTGTCTGGACACATGCCCAGCAGGTTAATCCCATGTACAAACTGACGCAATTGAGTCAACGAGGTTTTCACTTGGTTATCATAGCCTGAGCCATCAATAGTAGGCAGGACTTGCTTGATATCCTGATACAGATCGCGGAAAGAATCCTCCAACTCAGCGATTTGCAGCTCGGCCTCACCATTTTTCAACGCACCTTCAATCACGGCAACGAGTTTATTCGTTGTTTTTCCGGGCGCAGAGAGAACAACAGCGACCTCTTCTTGCTGAGCATTATTAGCAATAATATCTGCTGCTCGTAAAAAACGATCGGCATCTGCTAATGATGAGCCTCCAAACTTTAAAACACGCATCCCTTCCTCCAAATATCTGTAAATTAGTTATAAAAAAAGGCCTGTATCTTGTGGGATACAGGCCTTTTTTATGAATTTCTTTCGCTTAGCAGCCTGCCCCAACATGTGTGATGTCGGTAATAATAATGGTTGTGGTCATTACTAAGTGGCTGTGGTTTTGCATAGTTTAATGTTATTGCGATTGTGTGTTTGCTTACCCATACGTTTAACCTATTTATTCAGTATGAGTCAACGAAAAATTTTATTTTTTTTACACTTCGGTCCAATTGGCTTCTGTGAGCCAGTTCAATAAGTTATGTCACTAGAAAACAAAATGAGTCAGGTTGCATATTGATGAGTTCTAGTTTTAGCAGAAAAAGATTCTCCCCGTGCTTTTGTTTTATGCTTTAATTGATCTTGCAGTGGATAGTTAACAATCAAGGAGTGGCAAAATGAAAATAATACTAAGCCTTTTGCTTACTCTTGTTGCGAGCTCATCAATCGCTACAGAGCTTCCTGCTTTACCATCACAACAAAAAATATCTCCACATAAACTGTTCCTCTCTAGTGAGAGCGAACAACGCGACTTCGACACTTGGAAGATTGATGGCGGTTACTCTTATAACGTGTTTGATAATATCGACTTGTACGTAGGAGCCCGCATTAATCAAGGGAGTCATATCAACGAAAGTGGATTTTTAAGTGGTGTCAGCTATCAGATAACACCAAGGGTCTCAGTGAAAAGTACTCTGCATTCGTACAACGAAGGAAACACGGCAGAGGGGACGGATAAAATCATAGCGGCAGAAGTCTCTAGTCGCATGAGATTGACAGAAAATCTCGATCTCCACGCCACTCTCGAACATCAAGAGTGGCAACAGGAGCTGGAAGTCGGCATCGGCTTTCGTTTCTAACTCCAGTCCAACAATTCTGTAGAGGTTAATACACCGTTCCAGTCGGCGTAGACGTAGTCCCCAGGCTGGATCATCTGGTTGTGTATCGTCAAAGTCACATTCGTGTCACCCGCCCCACGCTTTTCCGTTTTAAATGGGCTGGTTCCAAGCGCCTTGACTCCCAGTTCCATTTCCGCCATTGCAGCCGCATCACGAATAGCACCATAAACAATCACGCCCTCCCAGTTGTTATCAATCGCTAGGATCGCCAATTGATCACCAAGCAACGCTTTTTGACAGGAACCGTGCCCGTCGATAATCAGCACTTTGCCTTTCCCGTCATTACTCAAGGTTTCCCTAACTTTAGAGTTGTCGTGGTAGCAGCGAACCGTAACAATTTCTCCCCAAAAAGCACTTCTTTTACCAAAAGTGTGTAAGGGTAAATCCAACGACGTTACTTTCTCTTCATGTTTATCACATATATCTGGTGTTATATCTTTCATTTTCCCTCCATGAATATGGCTTTAATTCCTTATTTGCATCGATATTTCCACTCACCTAAACCGACTTTCATTCCGTCGGCCAAACAAGAGAGCAAAAACAGCTCGTTACCATCAACATAGTAGATGGCGTTCTGCTGATATTTACGTCCTAGCAATAGTGCTTGTGACTCATCAATATCGACAGCGAAACTCTCTTCAGCCCAACCAAAACTTTCATCTCCGACTAGCACTTCAACAAAGTAAGTATGGCTAAATTCTTGAGCTAAGTAGCGATTATTTCCTTCATTTTGTTGTTTAGACTGCCACTGACTGGCGGGGTTCCACGCCGTGATAATGGCAAACCGATAACAGTTTGGCGAGCGAATGAATTTGAAGTAAGGGTCTGAATATGCTTGCCAAGTTTGTGCATCAATCATCATATAAACCACAGTTTTACATTTGTTTTAGACTATTAATATTTGTTACATTCGAACTCTTGATGTAAATCAACAAAGTGCATGGAATTAACATTCTGACGTTGTTAGCATGCTGTTAACATTATAGAATCCGCCTCAAAGACTAATAGAACAGTGAGGAAAAGGGACCTCAAGAGGCGAATTGGGACCATGGAAGGCGGGCAGTCAAAGAAACAATGTATTTTTACAGTCTTTGGTTTATTATCAACATCACATTACCTGTATGTTAGGTTTTTGCCTAGAATTTATTCTATTAGCACAGTTTTTTCACAAGTTTAGGTACCGCCAATGCAAACCCCGCACATTCTTATTGTTGAAGATGAGCAAGTAACTCGTAACACTCTAAAGAGTATTTTTGAAGCAGAGGGATACGCTGTTTTCGAGGCCAGTGACGGTGAAGAGATGCACCAGGTGCTGTCTGACAACCAGGTAAATCTGGTTATAATGGACATTAACCTGCCGGGCAAAAATGGCCTTCTGCTTGCGCGTGAGCTGCGCGAGCAAGCAAATGTGGCATTAATGTTCCTGACTGGTCGTGACAATGAAGTCGATAAGATCCTCGGACTTGAAATTGGTGCAGATGACTACATTACTAAGCCATTTAATCCTCGCGAGCTAACTATTCGTGCTCGCAATCTGCTGAATCGTTCCATGAGCTCCAGTGTGGTCACGGAAGAAAAACGCAGCGTTGAGAAATACGAATTCAACGGCTGGGTATTGGATATCAATAGCCGTTCACTGGTTAGTCCAGGAGGTGATGGCTACAAACTACCACGTTCTGAGTTCCGTGCTTTGCTTCACTTCTGTGAAAACCCAGGCAAGATCCAGACACGTGCCGACCTGCTTAAGAAGATGACGGGTCGTGAGCTGAAGCCACATGACCGCACGGTAGATGTCACTATCCGTCGTATCCGTAAGCACTTTGAGTCAGTCTCAGGTACTCCGGAAATCATCGCGACAATTCACGGTGAAGGTTACCGATTCTGTGGTGATTTAGAAGAGTAACCACCAAGGTAAAGATAAAAAAATGGAGCCAGTAGGCTCCATTTTTTTGTTTTATCAGCTATGGCTTAAATGGTATCAACTTATCAGCAAGCTGTGATTCAGGCAGAGCCTAATAACACTCTGCCGGATATTTCTTTAGCCTTTGCCGCCTTTGATTGCGTCAATGATCTCAGTCGTTGAACAGCCATCTTCAAAGTTAAGTACTTTCACTTCGCCACCATTAGCGATCACTTCTTTACCACCAGCAATTTCTTCAGGTTTATAGTCTCCGCCTTTTACTAGCAAGTCGGGTAACACTTCAGAGATCAAGCGCTGCGGCGTGTCTTCACCGAAAGGCACCACCCAATCAACCGCACCAAGACCTGCTAATACCGCCATGCGACGATCAGTAGGGTTTACAGGGCGACCTGGGCCTTTAAGGCGTTTTACTGATTCGTCGGTATTGACAGCAACAATCAAGCGATCACCTAGCTCAGCAGCGTGGTTTAGGTAAGAAACATGTCCAGCATGTAGAATATCGAAACAACCATTGGTCATCACTACCTTCTCGCCTTTCGATTGTGCATTCTTCACAGCATCAATCAGCGCCTGTTCGGTGATAACACCAAAATCAGTGTCTTGGCTGCCATGGACCGCTTCCGCCAGCTCAATGGTCGATACTGTTGATGTACCTAACTTACCTACTACGACGCCTGCTGCTGCGTTTGCCAATGCACAAGCTTCATCAAGCGGTTTACCCGCAGCGACCGATGCGGCAAGGACAGAAATAACCGTATCGCCTGCACCTGTCACATCATAGACTTCTTTGGCAAGAGTCGGTAAATGGAACGGCTCCTGACCACGACGTAGTAATGTCATACCATGCTCGCTGCGCGTCACGAGAAGTGCTTCAAAGTCGAACTCTTCAATCAGCGCTAAGCCTTTATCGACCAGTTCTTCTTCAGATTTGACCTTACCCACCACATGCTCAAATTCTGCCATGTTAGGAGTCAGTAGTGTTGCACCACGGTAGCGTTCAAAGTCCGCTCCTTTAGGGTCAATAAACACAGGAACCTTGGCAGCACGTGCTTTCTGAATGAATTGCTGAACGTGATCCAATGCACCTTTCGCATAATCAGACAGAACAACCGACTTCACTTTTGGCAATGCCTGTTCCATACGGTCTAAAATCAGCTCGGCATCGGTGTTTTCAAATTTGTCTTCGAAATCTAAGCGGATCAGCTGCTGACCACGGCTCAAAACGCGAAGTTTAGTAATGGTTGGATAGTTTGGCAGAGCCACAAAGTCACACTTTACTTTGAGTGCAGACAGCGTCTCATTGAGCACTTTGGCAGGCTCATCAATCCCAGTTAAACCTACGATATGCGCATGGCCGCCCAAAGAAGCAATGTTCATTGCTACGTTAGCTGCACCGCCTGGACGCTCTTCGTTATTTTCTACTTTTACTACAGGAACTGGCGCTTCTGGGGAGATGCGTCCAGTCGGGCCATACCAGTAACGATCAAGCATCACGTCACCTATGATCAATACACCAGAATCACTATAGTTCGGTAGGATTGGTTTCATTATGGGTCTCCAAATTCTAATTCGGGCAAGAGTTTAACACAGGGGATAAGGACCCTAAACCTATTCTAGCCACTCCAGCCAAAGCGCTTTAACAAGCTCTCGCTCTTTGGTCAGTTTTTCTTCAGCTACGTCCGCATCAAGATTGAGTAAATTGCGATGATGAATTTGATCACGCATCCTTGTGTATGCCTGAGTCAACGCCATCGCTGGGGCTTCATCCAGAATGCCTTGTGACATCATAGATTCAAAAATTCGGACGTTATCACTCCATCGAGTCAGCTTAGGCTTTTCGTGACTAAACCTTAAGACCAGATATTGGGCAAGAAATTCCACATCGGTAATACCACCAGGGTCTTGCTTAAGCATAAAACGACCTAATTTTTTTCCACCCAGATGTTCACGCATTTTCACTCGCATTTCAGCCACATCCTTTTTGAGCTTTGATTCTTCTCGCGCCAAACTCAAAATATCATGCCTTGTTTGAGAAAATGCCTGTTGTAGAGGTTGATCGCCGTAGATCATCCGGGCTCTGACTAACGCTTGGTGTTCCCATGTCCAGGCTTCAGTATGCTGGTATTCATCAAATGCATCTGCCGGGCTCACTAATAAGCCTGAAGCTCCGGATGGGCGCAGACGAGTATCCGCTTCGTATAAGATGCCTGATGCCGTTCTCGTTGAGAATATATGGATGATACGCTGCGCCAAACGTAAGTAAAACTGACGACCATCAATCTCTTTTTTGCCATCAGTATAAGTATGAACAGGGCAATCATGCATAAAGACGATATCTAGGTCTGAGTTATAGCCCAACTCCCACCCGCCGACTTTGCCATAGCCAATCACAGCAAAACCTCGGCCATCTCTGTCTTTAATATGCGTTGGCTCACCATATTTCTCGACCATTTGCAGCCACGCTTGATTCACCACAGACTCCACAATCGCTTCAGCGAGGTAAGTTAGGTGATCACTGACTTTCATGACAGGCAGCACTCCTGCAATGTCTGCAGCAGCGATACGCAAAATACAGATCTGCTTAAACTGACGCAGTGCTTCCATCTGCTGCTCCATATCGTCTTCCGGGATACGAGCGAGGAAGTCACGCAGTTCAGTGCGGTAGCTTTCCAATGGTACGGGATTGTATAACTGCTGAGGGTCAATCAACTCATCAAGCAGAATTGGATAACGACCAAGTTGCTCCGAGATCATCGGGCTTGCGGTACACAAACGAACGAGCTGAACCAGCGCCGCTTGGTGTTCGTCTAGTAGCTCTAAATACGTGGTTCGAGTGACAATCTTATGCAATAAATGCAAAACGCGCGGCAGGCCAAACTTGGCATCTTGATGGCTATAAATGGCCGAGAAGATCTTAGGCATCAGCTTGTTAAGCACTTCACGGCCACGCGGACCGAGGGTTTTCTTAGCCAAATCTTGCTTAAATTGGATAATGGTTTGCGCCATTTGCTGCGGATCATCGGCTTGAATATCATGCTCTAAGATATGCACAATGACGTCTTGTTTGGCCGCCATATCCCACAACTCGGTAAAGTGCTTGGCAATATCTTGCTGATCTTCCTCTTCCTCACCGATCAAAGTGGCAAAAACAGCGTGAACCTTGGCCATATGTTGTTGAACATCAGCAATAAGCTCTGGCCACTGGCTATAACCCATCGCCACCGCTAACTGAAGCTGTTCAGTATCCAATTCCGGCAAGGTCTGAGTTTGCTTGTCTGCCATCGCCTGCAACAAATTCTCAAGTCGACGCAAGAATTTATACGACAGCTTAAGCTGACTGACTTCTTCACTGGTAAGCTGTTCTAACTCTTCAATCGCGTCGAGGGTCACCAACAACCCGCGTTGACGCAGATTCGGTTCACGGCCGCCACGAATCAACTGGAATACCTGTGCGATAAACTCAATTTCACGAATTCCGCCCGCACCGAGTTTAATGTTGTTACTTAACCCACGTCGACGAACTTCGCTGCTGATCATCGACTTCATACGTCTCAGAGATTGAATCGCGCTGAAGTCAATATAGCGGCGGAAAACGAACGGACGCAACATCTGACGCAGTTCTTGATACTGTGGGTACATTTCCCTCCCCATCACTCGCGCTTTAATCATTGCGTAGCGTTCCCAGTCGCGCCCCTGCTCCTGATAGTAATCTTCGAGCGCTGCGTAGCTCATCACCAAAGGTCCGCTGTCACCGAAAGGACGCAAGCGCATGTCAACACGATAGCAGAAGCCATCAAAAGTCTGCTGGTCAAGGGCCTTAATGATCCTTTGACCTAAACGAGTAAAGAACTGAGCATTAGCCAGACTACGACGTGTTCCTTGAGTTTCACCGTTCTCGGGATAAGTAAAAATCAGATCGATGTCAGAGGAGAAATTCAGTTCGCCGCCACCCAGTTTCCCCATACCAATGATCAGCATTGGCTGTGCCTCGCCGGCTTCATTGCAAGGTGTCCCCCACAAATCACAGCACGCTTTGTATTGCCACTGGTAAGTTTCAAAGATCACCGCTTCTGCTAGTTGAGACAAATGCTCTAGACTCTGTTCAAGCGCCCAGCTACCAACAAAATCTTTCCACGCAATATAAGCCATCTCGCGATTGCGAAACTGCCTTAAGACTCTATGGCCTTGCATTTCATCACTACACTCTGCCAGTAAGCCTGCTAGACGCTGTCGATATGTTTCGTGTCGAGATTCTACCTCCAACATCTCTGGAAAATGTTGATGCAAATACTCATCTTGCTGAACAGTATCGACAATAAACTGGCTCAATCCGGCCACATAACTGAGTTCCTTGCGGCGACACTCAGGCCATTCCTGAATGGCCTGATATTGCAGTAGGGACTCTAGAGCAATCTGGGAAACAGAAGCAAGACTCGCGGGCAGTTGCATGGATCTTCCTTGGGTCAATAAATTCGTTGATAGGGATTTATACCAATAAAAAACGCCCACTAACAATGAGTGGGCGCTTATTCGTACCATTATGGTGCTCAGACTTTAAAGGATGTGATCTTGGCATCCAGAGCTTCGGCATTCTTCTGCATGATCTCTGACGTTTCAAGCAGTTCAGATACCACGGTCACCGACGCCTCGACTAACTCACGGACGTTCGTCAGGTTCTGATTCATCTCTCCAGCAACACTGCTTTGCTGACCAGCCGCTGTCGCAATCTGGAAATTCATATCATTGATTTGCTTCACTTGTACCACGATTCCATCCAATTCACTCCCAGCATTGGTGACTAACTCCACACCTTCGGCAGCTTCAACCACACTTTGCTCCATAAGCTCAACTGCTGAGGTGGCGCTGGATTGTAACTGGGTGATCATATCCTGAATTTCTACCGTCGCATTCTGAGTACGCTGCGCCAAACTGCGAACTTCATCCGCAACGACGGCAAATCCACGACCAGCTTCACCAGCGCGTGCAGCCTCGATCGCTGCATTCAAGGCTAACAAGTTCGTTTGTTCAGAAATACTTTGAATCGTTCCGACAACACTGCCTATCGACTCCACACTCTCTTCGACCTGATTCACTGCTTGTGCAGAAGCGGAAATATCTTTCGATAGCTGGCTGATCTTATGAACAGTCCCCTGAACAAAACGCTGGCCGCTTTCCGCCTGACCAGAAGCATTTTCTGTTAAAGAAGATGCGCTCTGAGCGTGGTCAGCTACGGTTTGTACCGTAGACGACATTTCGCTCATTGCCGTCGCCAGTTGGTCGATTTCATGAAACTCTTCTTGTGCCGACTCTTTTGTTTCCGACATGCTCAAGGTCATAACTTCTGTCAAACCTGCTAATTCCTGTGACGCATCAATTTGTAGCTTGATCATTTCCTGCAACTGCACTCTCGTCTTTTCCAATTCACGAGCTACATCGCCATATTCATCCTTACAATCCATCTCAATAGCTACCGATAAGTTGCGGTCCGCCATTAACTTAATCGAATCACTCAGATATTGTGTTTGACGCAGCATGATACGTGCAGCAAAAAGAAGTAGAACGACAAATACTATGATCATGATCGCTGTCTGCCATGCTACTTGCACCATGTATGCCTCATAGTGCTTCTGAGCAACCTGAGCATTTTGAGTAGCCGCGAGCAGGGCGTTATAGAAGGTACTTGCATCCCATAATTGTTTGGCGATGATCAAAATGGTACTGAACACCATCAAGAGCACCATTTTGGGAACGAGGCGAATATCCGTTATCACTCGCTCCCATGGCTTAAATGCCATCTTGGTCATTGTTAGTTCTCCGCTAAGTCTTATATATTTGTTGTTATTCCTGATAGCAGTCAGGACGATATAAACTTCCGCTCGTTACTATCGGTAGATAGCGAATATGTATTTATTTAGAGCCTCGTATGAATAGAAATGATATCAAATTTGATACAAAACCAATGAGCTTGCTGTCACTAATTCTGTCATTTATGGCGCTGTTTGTGATATCTGGTTTGCTGTTCTTCCCACTTAGTACTCAAACACGCCAAGTCTTTATCGGCTTAGACTTTATTATCTGTAGTGTCTTTCTTCTCCAGTTGAGCATAGACTTGATCCGCTCAACAGATCGTATGCAATTTATGAAACGACACTGGATCGACTTCCTTGCCAGTATCCCAATGATCGAGCCATTGCGCTTTGCTCGCCTGTTCCATATCTTGCGCGTGATTCTGGTCATTCGCTCCAGTAATTTCATTATCAAACAGCTGTTAGTCAATCGTCGTGAAACCACTCTAGCTTCTATTTTGCTGCTGATGGTTGTCTTACTCACTCTAGGCTCAAGCATGATGTTGTTTGTGGAAGGCAAATCTCCAGATGCCAATATCCAAACTGGAGGAGACGCCATGTGGTGGGCACTGGTGACCATCTCAACAGTAGGTTACGGTGATCACTTCCCTGTCACGGATGCAGGAAAGATCCTCGCCTCTGGGCTTATCATTTGTGGTGTGGGCATTTTTGGTATGATTTCAGGTTTAATCACCTCATTGCTCACCTCACCAACAGAGGTTCAAGCTAAGCGTTCCGAGAACAAAGAACGTCTACTTCTAGAATTGGTTGCAAAACAGGACGAAATCCTAAAGAGGCTCGATAGGCTGGAACAACAAAATCAACAAAAACGGGAGCCTTAAGGCTCCCGCTTCAATAGTCATAAATGGATTAATCTTGCCAGTATGGTTCTGCTTCAATGCAGATCACACGAGTCTGTTCCATAGCATGAAGAATGGAACCTTCCTGACGGGACAACCAACGCTGGAGCTGCTCTTTCTCTTCTCCTTCGAGCTTATCGACCATATTGCCTAGTGTGCGAAGTTTAATCAGATCATCAATACCATGAAGTAAATCACTCCATGGTACGCGAAAGTTGTTGCGCTCTTCGAAATCAAACAGGCTAGCAAAGCTCACACCAGTATAAAGGTTTCGCCTCAAACGATATTGCTGATCGATGTAATCCTGACTATTTAACGACCGTTCAGGTGGGAACGCTTCCATTAATTCGGCCCAAGTACGGTCAAGTTGCTTAATAGAGAAAGGTTCAATCGTCAGCGCCATCTTATCGCGCGCCTTATCATCAAGAAATGGCTGCCAACCACGTGTTAAAATCCAACGGCTTAAGTCAAGTAGAAGAGCGGTATATCTGGCGGAATTGAGAAGCGTCAGTATCTCTGCGCGATCCGGCAACGCTTCCTGGACAACTTTGAGCTCACCAACCAAAAACTTACGCGCATCAAGTTTACGCAACGCATGGCCCTTATCATCTAGGAGTGCTTCAAGGTAATCATAATCATTCAACCACTCTAAGCCCTGTTCAAGCCACTTGAGTTCCTGACGAACCAACGCGCTCGCTCGGCGTGGCACTACACTACCATATACTGTAAGAACCTGACGGATAAAACTGATGGCATTCCTAATTTCATGCAAAGCATCAATAGATTCTCGCTCAGCATAAATTTGCTCATGATAATGCCAATGAGAAAGTCCATGCTCTAGAGAATGAACAAAGCAAGACTCGACAGTGTCATGTTTGTCTGTACTCACCAAGGCAATAGGTTTAACGTCATCTCCAGTATAGCCACTAGCAAGACGATAACCTTTTGCTGCTTTGCTCAGGTTACCTAATCGCATCCCGCCTTCTTCAGAAAAACAACGCGCTAATGTAAACAATGCATCAGTTTGACCGGACTTTAGTTCCAGCTCCACTTCGCAAATAGGGTCTTCTTTGTCACCAGATTCGACTTTACCTTGATCAAACGCCACTTCAATCTGGCTGCCATCAGGCATCGCAATCAACCACTGTTCCCGTGTGAAGTTAGTAGAAAAAAGCGGAACAAGTTCCGACTGGAGCGTTTCAGTATCTTTACCTATCGGCCAGATATCAGAAGGATGGAGAGAAAGAAGCGGATTATTGCTGTGATGTTCGGCATTAAACTCAGGTCGTTGGTGTAATCCTGCTACCACACGTCCGGAAGTCTTGACCGTCTGGACATACACATCGTCAAAACGACGGATTCTCAAACCAATGTCATGCTGACGTAACCAATTGTCGGGAGTATCGAAGTAGGTATTCCCTAACTCACGACAGCTATGCTGAAGTACTTTCTCTTGAGCAATCTTTTTTCGTAAAGTATTTGAAAAATCAGGAGAAACAAAAAACTTCAGTTCTATCTCGGTTTCCATAGTTATACCTTTTAAAGCAGATACAAACAGGATATTGCCAATTTTCGTACTGGGCAAGAAAGAAATATCACAGCAATGATGATCTAAAACAGTTTTAATGATGGATTTAATGCGTTACCATGCGCGCCTTTATAGCCATCGTTCAACATTTCACCATGAATGGTGTATGTTATTTTTAGGTTATATTAATTAGGTTGACTGACCATGCCAGTAAATACAATTATGGGGTTATTTGCAAAGTCCCCTATTAAGCCTTTGCAGCGCCACGTAGTGTGTGTCAACGAATGTTGTTCTCACCTTGTTAACTTTTTTGAAGTAAGTTCAAAGGGTGACTGGGAGAAAGCTTCAGAAATTCGTGCACAGATTTCTCATCTTGAGAAAGAAGCTGACGTACTTAAGCGCGAAATTCGCCTTAAACTTCCTCGCGGTTTGTTTATGCCAGTAGATCGTAGCGACATGCTTGAACTACTGACTCAGCAAGACAAACTGGCAAACCTCGCAAAAGATATTGCTGGCCGTGTCTACGGTCGTCAATTGACTATCCCAGAGCCTCTCCAAGAAAACTTCATTGCGTATGTTAAACGTTGTCTCGACGCAGCGAATCAGGCGCAAAAAGTCATCAATGAGCTCGATGAGTTATTGGAAACTGGATTTAAAGGCCGTGAAGTGACACTTGTGGCTGAAATGATCCATCAACTGGATGTGATTGAGGACGATACAGACGCGATGCAGATTCAGCTTCGTCAACAACTGATGGCGGTTGAAAACGATCTGAATCCGATCGATGTCATGTTCCTCTATAAGATTCTTGAATGGGTAGGTGGCATAGCTGATCAGGCGCAACGTGTTGGTGCGCGTCTTGAGCTAATGTTGTCTCGCTCATAAATAAATAAGTTAACCAAATAACGAAGAGCATCTTAATAGCACTCCCCTTATAGGCGTAAAATAATGAAACGCTGAAGGGGTTTTGTCGTGCCTAATTTGCTCCGCTTGTTATCAACAACTAGGTATTACGATGGATATCCTTGCGAACTACGGCACTGTCCTGATTATTATTGCAGCAGTTTTTGGCTTTATGATGGCGATTGGTATTGGCGCGAATGATGTAGCCAATGCGATGGGTACATCAGTGGGTTCTAAAGCGCTGACTGTAAAACAAGCGATCATTATCGCGATGATTTTTGAATTTGCAGGGGCATACCTTGCAGGCGGTGAGGTCACTGACACCATCCGTAAAGGCGTCATCGAAACGTCACTCTTTGCCAGTCAACCGGACGTACTTGTCTTCGGCATGATGTCAGCGCTACTTGCAGCTGGTACTTGGCTTCTTCTCGCTTCTTATATGGGCTGGCCCGTTTCGACCACTCACTCAATCATTGGTGCCATCATTGGTTTCGCCTGTGTCTCTGTAGGTACAGAAGCGGTTGATTGGGGCTCAGTCAAAGGCATAGTCGGTAGCTGGATTATTACTCCGGTCATCTCAGGTTTCTTTGCCTATGTCATTTTCGTTAGCGCCCAACGCCTCATTTTTGATACAGAGAAGCCACTCTTCAACGCAAAACGGTTTGTACCTGTCTACATGTTCATCACTACGATGGTGATTGCACTGGTTACCATCAAGAAAGGCCTAAAGCATGTTGGCCTCCACCTTTCTGATGGTGAAGCGTGGGTATGTGCAGCGGCAGTATCTGCCTTAGTCATGGCTGGAGGCTACTTCTACATCCAGAAGAAATTCTCAAGCCGAGAAGACGATCACGGCTTTGCAGGCGTAGAAGGCATCTTCAGCGTACTTATGGTTATCACTGCGTGTGCAATGGCATTCGCCCACGGTTCAAACGACGTTGCTAACGCTATCGGTCCTTTGTCTGCGGTAGTTTCTACAATTGAGCACATGGGTGAAATCACAACTAAGAGCGCTATCGCTTGGTGGATTCTACCTCTTGGTGGTTTGGGTATCGTTGTCGGTCTGGCAACGCTTGGTCACAAAGTCATGGCGACAGTTGGTACTGGTATTACTGAACTAACTCCGAGCCGTGGCTTTGCCGCTCAGCTAGCAACAGCATGTACCGTTGTACTGGCCTCTGGTACTGGATTGCCAATATCTACCACTCAAACGCTAGTTGGTGCGGTTCTGGGTGTCGGCTTTGCTCGCGGTATTGCTGCACTCAACCTAGGTGTAGTGCGTAACATCGTTGCATCATGGATTGTAACTTTGCCAGCTGGTGCACTCTTAGCGGTTGTGTTCTTCTACGCAATTCAAGCTATGTTCATCTGATAAGCAAGTCAATGACGTGTTAACTCACTGTCATTATTGACTCAAATCCACAGAAAGGGAGGCTAAGCCTCCCTTCTTTGTTGCAGTGACTGGGGAAACTACTTACTATTTGGCATTAGCAAGTTATAGACACAAGACTGTTAAAGGATTTACCGTGAAAAAACTGGTTTGCTTCGTTCTAGCATCAATGCTCGCTGTTCCAGCAGCAATGGCTCAAGATCGATACATTTCTGATAAGCTATTTACCTACATGCACTCTGGTCCTAGCAACCAATTCCGCATCATCGGCAGTGTCGATGCCGGTGACAAAGTGAAGCAACTTTCGACTGATCGCGATACCGGTTACACCCAGATAGAAGATGCCAAAGGTCGCAAGGGCTGGGTAGAGAGCCGTTTCGTCACAAGACAAGAAAGTATGGCGCTTCGTTTGCCTAAACTAGAAAAAAGAACTGGCCGATGTTAAGGGCAAACTTGCGAATGCACGCTCTAGCGCGGACCAGGAAAAAGCAGGGTTGGCAGATTCACTGGAAAACCGCAATCGTCAAATTGCTGATCTCGAGAAGAGCTATGGTGAAATCAGTCAACAACTGACAGCTTCGCAGGAAGAAGTCCGTAACCTACGTGCCAAACTGGACACTCAGAAAGATGATTTATTACTGAAGTACTTTATGTACGGCGGTGGCGTAGCGGGTATTGGACTGCTGTTTGGCCTGATCTTGCCGCACATTGTTCCACGCAAAAAGCGCTCTCCATCTGGCTGGGCCTAAATACAGAATATAAAAAAGGTCGCTCTGGCGACCTTTTTATTATCCTTTCCAATCATATAAAGCTGGCACTTCAATCACCGAGCCTTTAAATGAAATCGCACTGCGCTGCGGTTCGATATGCTGCAGTTGAATGTCATTACTGATCCAGTCACCTTCGCGATACTCGATGCCATTAACTTTCACCCAACGTTTATCAGGATTGCTTGAGTAAACATGGGTCTGGAAATTCATTGGCGGTAACTTTCCTTGCCACTGGCGACTGTGTACCGCAAGATCGGACGCCTTGCTGTCATCATACTTCGGCTCAGGGGTTGTACTTGATTCCAGAGCCGATTCAACCCGCATGGCAAGCTCAGGCGATAAACCTGATAAATCCAAGCCATCTAGTAGCGTATTGTTTTCTGACTTAGGAGTATGCTGAACACTCGGTTTTACAGGTACCTGTGGTTGAGCCTTGGGAGTTTGATCTTGTTGACCTACCAGTTCTATACGATCAGTATCGGTCTTAGCATATTCATAAGTTTCGCGAAGGCCACTAAATGACGGATAAAGCAAAGTTTGATACGCAAACGGGACTTCTAGCACTTGAGGTTTCGCTTGATGACTTGCTTGCCATTCCACTCGTTGATCGAGGTAGCTCTGGTATGTGCTTAGGGCTCCCGTTACCAACGCAGGGGCTACAACAACCGTAGCTAATAACCAGCCTGATACAGTCCGTCGAGATCGAGGATCATTGACCGACTGGTAAAGATTCATATTGCTAAACGTCTGATGGTGTTGCTCTGAGTGTTCTAAAGCCTGCAGTACTTTTGACATTATGCTTTCTCCTCTGAGGCCGTTAACGAAGGGGCATGCTCTTGAGAGAGCTTTTCAAGACGCTCCAAGGTTCTTCGCCCTGCAATGCCATCAACATGGAGACCCTGCCATTGTTGGAACAGTTCAACCTTGCGTTTGAGCTCATGATCATAAGCATCGGACTCCCCTTCCGACTCACCCAGAACTTTAGATAGACGTTCATCTAATTCAGCGATTGCTCGTCCTGACATATTAGGTTTAAGAGTCTGATGCCAGTAACTTTGCCAGATCTGGTGATATTGCCCCTGCCAGAGCTCTTTGAGTTTGGTGATAGGCAATTCGATTCGCTCCATTCCTAACAATAGCTGAGCCGAATTCGGTGTGAGTTTATATAGCACAGCATAACTTTGCAGGCCGTCTTTGCTGAGGGACAAGAGTACGGGAACATCCCCTTGCCTGAGCGTATTTAACGTGCCTCGTGATTGAGTACAGCGAAACACACTTTGATCACTTTGCTGACAAAGACGCTCAGCGACAGATGGATTAAAACCCCATACATGGTAAAGCTGCGCAATACCCTGCTGAAAATCCGTTGCACGAGCAAGAGAGGACTGTAGTTCAACAGGGAAGACTTCCTTTTCTAACACTTCAACATCTGACACTGGATACGCTTCACTCAGGTACGATTCAATTGACGCATTCAGAAACCTAGGAGTCAACCAATAACTACCGACAGCGAATATTGCCCCAACGGCAGCAGCGATAGTCAGAGGAGAACGGCGTGGCAATGAAGGCGTAGATAGAACCGATTGATATGAGGTTTGAAAACTCATCACCTCTTCACAAGCCGCTTCGACACTAGAATGACTTGGTACCGTTTCACCAATACTATACGCTCGTTTCAAAGCAGCATCACAAATCAGATTAATCAGGCGTGGTATGCCCAGCGACTGATGTGCAATATGTTTGAGTGACTTAGCAGAGAACAAACTCACTTCACCACCCGCCAACTCAAGACGATACTGAATATAATTAGCGGTTTCTTTGCTATCCAATGGTAATAGGTGGTATCGCCCCGTAATACGCTGCGCTAGCTGGCGTAATTGAGGCATCTGCAATTTCTGCTGCAATTCTGGTTGGCCAACGAGTAGCACTTTGAGTAGCTTCTGGTTGTCCGTTTCAAGATTGGTCAATAAGCGCAACTGTTCTAGCACTTCAGCGGACAAATGCTGTGCTTCATCAATCACCAGCAAAGTCTGAATACCGTTCGCATATGTACTGAGCAAAAATTCATGAATCTTCTGATTCAGTTGTTTGAGCGTTGCGCCAGATTGATACTCAATAGAAAATTCATCGCAGATTGCTTCAAGCAATTCTATGCTTGAAAAGGTAGGGTTGAGGATTAAACCGGGCTGAGTATCCGTGCCGAGTGATTTCAGCAATGCACGTGCAACGGTTGTCTTACCTGTTCCCACTTCACCAGACAGCATCGCAAAGCCCCCACCCTCGCCAAGGCCCGCTTGTAGGCGAAACAGCGCTTCTTTATGCCTTTGGCTTTGGAACAGGAAACGAGAATTCGGCACAATCGAAAACGGCAGCTCTGTGAATCCAAAATGTTGTTTATACATACTTCTCGTCTCTGGGAATTTACCGATAAGAAAAGTACCATTGCTGGCATAAATAGCCAATTCTAAAATCCGAATTTAAGAGAGACATCTGTGCAAATATTTCTGGTTGGTGGTGCAGTCCGCGATAAACTGCTGAAAATCGACGTTTACGACCAAGACTGGGTAGTAGTTGGCGCATCGCCTCAGCTTTTGCTCGAACAAGGATTTGTCGCTGTTGGAAAGGACTTCCCCGTGTTCCTGCACCCAAAAACCAAGCAAGAGCATGCCCTAGCAAGAACCGAACGCAAAACAGGTTCGGGCTACAAAGGCTTTGATTGTTATTTTGCTCCTGATGTCACCCTTGAAGAAGACTTAATCCGCCGAGATCTGACCATCAATGCAATGGCAGAAGATAAGCAAGGTCGGATTATCGACCCTTACGGCGGCCAAAAAGATCTCAATGATCGCGTTCTTCGCCACGTTTCAGGTGCTTTTACAGAAGATCCTCTTCGCGTACTCAGAGTCGCACGTTTCGCGGCGAAACTACATCACCTTGGTTTTACTATCGCCCCAGAAACTCAACAGTTAATGGCTCAGATTGTCGAGTCTGGAGAACTTGCGCATTTAACAGCTGAGCGTGTGTGGCAGGAATGGCACAAATCGCTCTCAACCCAAGATCCGCAGGTTTTTCTATCGGTGCTACGCGACTGCGGTGCCCTCAAAGTGATTCTTCCTGAACTGGATCGCTTGTTTGGTGTACCTCAACCAGAAAAATGGCACCCGGAAATCGATACAGGTATTCATAACCTTTTAGTGGCGAAACAGGCTGCTTTGCTTAGCCCATCAACCAAAGTGCGCTTTGCTGCTCAGATGCATGACTTAGGCAAAGGCGTGACACCAAAGGATGAATGGCCAAGTCATAAAATGCACTGTCATACAGGGCTGAAGCTGATTAAATCGCTGTGTGAACGTGTCAGAGTCCCTAATGAATATCGTGACCTCGCATTGATGGTCTGTGAGCAACACTCCAATATTCATCGAGCTGCAGAACTTCGCCCAGAAACCAAGCTCAAGGTTCTGAGCAAGTTTGATGTTTGGCGTAAACCAGAGCGCTTAGAAGACATTCTGATTTGTTGTATGGCTGATAGTCGTGGACGCACTGGGTTTGAAGATATCGACTACCCGCAAAAAGCCATTTTTGAGCAAGCCTATCAAGCCGCACTTTCCGTCAACGTGCAAGACATTATTAAAGATGGGTTTAAGGGTGCGGGAATAAAAGAAGAAATGGAAAAGCGCAGAGTCGAGGCGATTCGAAGCGCTTAAGGAGATGCCCTGCTCCTTCCTTCGTCAATCTAAACTTATATTGTCATCCTCTGTAGTGGTCAACAAATTCCGGACACTAACTTAAGCCGATTTTCGGCAGTAACTGGGGACAGCCCATCATTTGCTTGATGAGGCCGGTGCCTATTGTAGTAATTCATTAAGTAATAGCTGATATCCCTCTTTGCCTGAGTTTGGGTTAAATATCCTGTCGCTGGTATCCATTCGGTTTTTAGGCTTCTAAATAGCCTTTCCATAGGAGCATTATCCCAGCAATTACCTCGACGACTCATGCTCTGAGTTATGCGATATCGCCAAAGCCTTTGACGGTATTTTAGGCTACTGTATTGGCTTCCTTGGTCTGAGTGGAACATCACGTTGTTAGGTCGTCCTCGTTGTTCCCAAGCCATGTCCAAGGCTTTGCAAGTCAACTCTGCATTAGGTTTGTCTGATAGTGCCCAACCCACTACACGACGGCTAAATAGGTCGAGTACAACAGCCAGATAACTCCACTTTGAACCGCACCAGATGTAAGTAATATCGCCACACCAAACTTCATTTGGAGTGGTAACAGAGAACTCACGCTTCAACCTATTGGGGATATCTGGTCGCTCTAGCTTAGCCTGCTTATAGCGATGCGAGCCCGGTTGTTTGCTTATCAGCTCTGCTTCTTGCATAAGCTTACGTACTTTGAAACGTCCGACATCAAAGCCTTCAGACTTCAGCATAGAAGCAAGAGTTCTGCTACCAGCAGCGCCGCGACTCATGTTAAAGAGCTGCTTCATTCTGCTGGCTAACCGAATGCGATTAACATCCGGCTTTCGTTGTTTAAACTCGTAGTAGCAGGAAGACGCAACATCGAACAGCTCACAAAGAACTTTGACCGTTTCGTGCTCCCTCAACTGGTCAATTAGCGAGAACGTTCTAGTTCGTCCGACATTAAGAGAGCTGTAGCTTTTTTTAGTATGGATTTTTCTCTTTCTAAGCGATTAATCCTAGCTTCTAACTCTTGGATCTTCTGCTGTTCTGGCGTCAAAGCTTTAACCGTTGGCGTTTCTCCGCCACGCTCAATCTTTAGTTGCTCGACCCAGCGTCGTAAGGCTGTATCACCGATGTCTAGAGAGCGTGCCGCCTCAGATATTGAGTAACCTTGATCAAGAACCAAGCTTGCAGCTTCTACTTTGAATTCAGAAGAAAATGTACGTCGTTGTCGTTTTGTCATTGAACACCTCATGTATGGTGGAGACTTTACCACCTAATTTGGTGTCCGGGATCATTAAACCACTACACTCAAGAGTGAGGAACGAGCGAGTTAGGGATCTCTTGAAGCGAGCCGAAAGTTTTAGGAGATTACTTACTCTCTCCTGCGTCGTTCTATGGAATGACACGAAATCCAAACCCGTCATCCTCAAGAGTGAGGAACGAATGAGTTAGGGTTCTCTTGAAGCGAGCCGAAAGTTTTAGGAGATTCCTTACTCTCTCCTGCGTCGTTCTATGGAATGACACGAAATCCAAACCCGTAATCCTCAAGAGTGAGGAACGAATGAGTTGGGGCTCTCATAAAGCGATACGCATGCCTTAAGAGATTCCTTACTCTCTCCTGCGTCGTTCTATGGAATGACACGAAATCCAAACCTGTCATCCTCAAGAGTGAGGAACGAATGAGTTGGGGCTCTCATAAAGCGATACGCATGCCTTAAGAGATTCCTTACTCTCTCCTGCGTCGTTCTATGGAATGACACGAAATCCAAACCCGTCATCCTCAAGAGTGAGGAACGAGCGAGTTGGGGCTCTCATAAAGCGATACGCATGCCTTAAGAGATTCCTTACTCTCTCCTGCGTCGTTCTATGGAATGACACGAAATCCAAACCCGTCATCCTCAAGAGTGAGGAACGAATGAGTTAGGGTTCTCTTGAAGCGAGCCGAAAGTTTTAGGAGATTCCTTACTCTCTCCTACGTCGATCTAAGGAATGACACGAAATCCAAACCCGTCATCCTCAAGAGTGAGGAACGAATGAGTTGGGGCTCTCATAAAGCGATACGCATGCCTTAAGAGATTCCTTACTCTCTCATGCGTCGCTCTATGGAATGACACGAAATCCAAACCCGTCATCCTCAAGAGTGAGGAACGAACGAGTTGGGGATCTCATAAAGCGATACGCATGCCTTAAGGGATTCCTTACTCTCTCCTGCGTCGATCTATGGAATGACAAATACAAAAACGCCCCCGAGATCGGAGGCGTTTTTTAAAGATTTCAGCCAATAATTCAAACTATAAATTATTGACCTTTAACTTCTTTCAGACCGTTGTAAGGAGCACGCTTACCTAGTGCTTCTTCGATACGGATTAGCTGGTTGTACTTAGCAACACGGTCAGAACGGCTCATAGAACCCGTCTTGATTTGACCTGCAGCTGTACCTACCGCTAGGTCAGCGATAGTTGCATCTTCAGTTTCGCCAGAACGGTGAGAGATTACTGCAGTGTAACCTGCATCTTTAGCCATCTTGATTGCAGCTAGAGTCTCAGTTAGAGAACCGATTTGGTTGAACTTGATAAGGATAGAGTTAGCTACGCCTTTCTCGATACCTTCAGCAAGGATCTTAGTGTTAGTAACAAATAGATCGTCACCTACTAGTTGAAGCTTGTCACCTAGTAGTTCAGTTTGGTGCTTGAAGCCATCCCAGTCAGACTCGTCTAGACCGTCTTCGATAGAAACGATTGGGAATTGGTTAGCTAGCTCAGCTAGGTAGTGGTTGAACTCTTCAGAAGAGAAAGTCTTACCTTCGCCTTTCATGTTATAGATGCCTGCTTCTTTGTCGAAGAACTCAGATGCTGCACAGTCCATCGCTAGAGTAACGTCTTTACCTAGTTCGTAACCAGCAGCTGCAACAGCTTCTGCGATAACTTCTAGAGCTTCAGCGTTAGACTTAAGGTTAGGAGCGAAACCACCTTCGTCACCAACTGCAGTGCTGTAGCCTTTAGACTTAAGAACTTTAGCTAGGTTGTGGAATACTTCTGCACCGATACGTAGACCTTCTTTAAGAGTCTTAGCGCCAACTGGTTGGATCATGAACTCTTGGATGTCAACGTTGTTGTCTGCGTGCTCACCACCGTTGATGATGTTCATCATTGGTAGAGGCATAGAGAACTGACCAGCAGTACCGTTTAGCTCAGCGATGTGCTCGTATAGAGGCATGCCTTTAGCCGCGGCAGCAGCTTTAGCGTTAGCTAGAGAAACAGCTAGGATTGCGTTAGCACCGAACTTAGATTTATTCTCAGTACCGTCTAGCTCGATCATTACTGCGTCGATTGCAGCTTGGTCTTTAGCGTCTTTACCCACTAGAGCTTCAGCGATTTCACCGTTTACCGCTTCAACAGCTTTAAGAACACCTTTACCTAGGAAACGAGCTTTGTCGCCGTCACGTAGCTCAAGAGCTTCACGTGAACCAGTTGATGCGCCAGATGGAGCAGCAGCCATACCTACGAAACCGCCTTCTAGGTGTACTTCAGCTTCTACAGTTGGGTTACCACGTGAGTCGATGATTTCACGACCTAGAACTTTAACGATCTTAGACATTAATGTTTCCTCTCGTTCAAATATAAATGTCAAATTTAAAAGGCAGCAGCACAACCTTCGCCACTGCCCGTATCCTTTTTACTTCTCTAATTCGCTGCGTTGGAATTCACCAGCCGCTTTTACGAACCCTGCGAATAGTGGGTGACCATCGCGAGGTGTCGAAGTGAACTCTGGGTGGAACTGAGCCGCTACAAACCATGGGTGAGCTGGATTCTCAATCACTTCCACAAGTTTCTTATCTGCTGACAGGCCTGACACTTTTAGGCCCGCTTTTTCAATTTTTGGACGCAGATTATTGTTCACTTCGTAACGGTGGCGGTGACGTTCATGAATCGTCGCGCTACCGTAGAGTTCACGAGCTTTAGTCCCTTTCTCTAGGTGACATAGCTGAGAACCAAGACGCATCGTACCACCTAGATCAGACGTTTCGGTACGTTCTTCAACTTTACCTTCACCGTCTACCCACTCTGTGATCAAACCTACCACAGGGTACTTGGTCTCTTTGTTAAATTCTGTTGAATGTGCACCTTCCATACCCGCAACGTTACGCGCGTATTCAATCAGTGCTACTTGCATACCCAGACAAATACCTAGGTAAGGTACCTTGTTTTCACGAGCGTATTGCGCTGCACGAATTTTTCCTTCCACGCCACGATCACCGAAACCACCAGGCACAAGGATAGCATCTAGACCTTCCAGCGCTTCTTCACCTTTGGTTTCTACGTCTTGTGAATCAACGTATTTGATCTTAACGCTCAAACGGTTTTTTAATCCTGCGTGTTTCAGCGCTTCGTTGACTGACTTGTAAGCATCCGGCAGTTCGATGTACTTACCAACCATACCAATGGTCACTTCCGCCGTCGGGTTCGCTTCTTCATAGATAACCTGTTCCCACTCAGTCAGATCAGCTTCAGGCGCAGAGATACCGAAACGAGAACAGACAAGATCATCCAGACCTTGAGATTTGATCAGTTGAGGGATCTTGTAGATGGAATCGACGTCCTTCATAGAGATAACTGCTTTTTCTTGCACGTTACAGAAAAGAGCAATCTTCTTGCGCTCGTTCGCTGGGATCATACGATCTGAGCGACAAACTAGAATGTCTGGTTGAATACCGATAGACAGTAGCTCTTTAACAGAGTGTTGTGTCGGTTTCGTTTTCACTTCGCCCGCTGCGGCAAGGTAAGGAACCAGTGTTAGGTGCATAAACATAGCACGCTCACGACCCAGCTCTACGGCTAGCTGACGAATGGCTTCCATAAATGGTAGTGATTCGATATCACCCACAGTACCGCCGACTTCAACGATAGCAATATCATGACCTTCAGAACCAGCGATTACGCGGTCTTTGATGGCGTTAGTGATGTGAGGGATAACCTGAATCGTTGCACCTAGGTAATCACCACGACGTTCTTTGCGGAGAACATCTGCGTAAACACGACCGGCAGTGAAGTTGTTGCGCTTAGTCATCTTGGTACGAATGAAACGCTCGTAGTGACCAAGATCTAGGTCAGTTTCTGCGCCATCTTCCGTAACGAACACTTCACCATGCTGAGTTGGGCTCATTGTGCCCGGGTCAACGTTGATATAAGGGTCAAGCTTCATCATAGTCACTTTAAGACCACGAGCTTCA
Organism: Vibrio neptunius; assembly: GCA_019339365.1. NCBI lineage: Bacteria > Pseudomonadati > Pseudomonadota > Gammaproteobacteria > Vibrionales > Vibrionaceae > Vibrio > Vibrio neptunius. The sequence continues at coordinate 3,441,646 of CP079859.1, forward strand.
AGAATAGCGGCAAGAGATGCTGCTGCAATACCTTTACCTAGAGAGGATACGACCCCGCCAGTAACAAAAATGTAATTTGTCGTCATGTTTAACCTGAAATTGGTTGAATGAGGGAAATGGATTTCTTCTGGACGGGAGATAAATATACCAGAAGACCCTTATCGCCACAACGTGAAATCTATCACACTGCTATTTTTTATTTTTTGCTTCAAATCAAATTCAAGCAGCTCGACACACTGGGTTTATTGTTACGATTCTCGACGTTTCACCTCATCCCACATGCTATCGAGTTGCTCTAAGTCGAAATCTGTCAACTGCTTACTTTGTTCAGCCACCATCTTCTCAACCCCTTTAAATCGCCGAGAGAATTTGAGATTTGCTTTGCTTAATGCCGATTCAGGATTTTGCCCAAGATGCCGACTTAAGTTCACGACTGCAAACAACAAATCCCCCAGCTCAAGTTCCACTTTTTCGTCATCAGGGGACACCTGAAGAGCCTCATCCATGACTTCATCAACCTCTTCGCGTACCTTGTCGACAACCGGACCTAGCGAATCCCAATCAAAGCCAAATTTGGCACATTTTTTCTGTATTTTTGTAGCACGAGAAAGTGCAGGTAGTGAAGCTGGTACTGAGTCTAGAATACTTTGTTCAGATTTGCCTAATTTGGCCTTCTCTTTGGCTTTTTCTGCTTCCCAATTAGCATTTATTTGCTCGTCATTCTCAAACTTAGTATCAGAGAATACATGAGGATGACGGCGAGTCAGCTTCTCATTGACCGTATCTACAACATCGACGAATTCAAATAACCCCTGCTCTTTCGCCAACTGGCTGTAAAAGATAACCTGAAACAACAAATCCCCGAGTTCTTCCTGCAGATTCGGCCAATCACGATTATGAATGGCATCCACCACTTCATACGTTTCCTCAATTGTATGCGGAACAATCGTGTCAAAGCTCTGTTTTAAATCCCACGGGCAACCATTCTCGGGGTCACGAAGCCGTGCCATAATCTGTTCTAACTGTTGAATCGGATGACTCATTTTCTCTGTTCCTTTAAACCTATCTATCTAAAGAAAAAGGTGAGCGGTACAACCACTCACCTTTAATTGTTATCTATCATCCTCAAGAGTGAAACGAATTGAGATCTCTAATTACTTTAAGAGATTCCCTATCGCGTTCGTCCCTCACTGTAGGGAATGACCGCATTCATTTTTACTTTCACTAAGTAATTGTTACTCTAACAAGGCAACAAGTTTTCGCGACTCCTGAGCATAGCTCGCCTATGTGATGAGCCTGGGCCGGCATTCCGGAGTAAGCGCAGGCAACAACGCTATCAGCTTCAAGTATGACGAGAATTTTAGCCAAGGCGTTTTACCGACATAACATCTTTAATCTGTTCAACTCGCTTCGACACACGCTGCAGAATCTCAATATTGGTGACCTCTAGATCAAAATCCATAATCGATAGCTGCTTGCGATAATCAACACGACTTTTCATGCTAGTCACTTTGATCTTCTCGTTAGCAAACAAGGTGGTGATGTCTTTCAGTAATCCGCTGCGCTCCATCGCTTCTACACGAACTGTCAGGATATAAGAACCAACAAAGCCACTGCCCCAAACGGTATCAATGATGCGTTCTGGTGCATGGTGGCGCAACTCTTCAAGCTGTTCACAGTCAGCGCGATGCACTGAAATACCTCGACCTTGGGTGATGTAACCTGAGATTTCATCCCCTGGAATCGGCTGACAACAGCGCGCAAGATGCGTCATCAGGTTATCAACCCCTTCCACAACGACTGCGTCTTTCTTAGGGCGACTTTGCGCTGGGGCTTTGCTTTCTGCCTCTTGGAGCTTCTCAAGTGCTTGCTGATCTTCTTCTTCTGCGGTTGGCTTATTGACCAAGGCATTGATGTGGTTGATCACTTGGTTGATACGTAAATCACCGCTTCCGATGCCAACGTACAGTTCATCAGTGCTATTGACGTTAAAGCGCTTCAACGCATACTGCTCTGCGTCTTTTAAAGTCGCACCAATTTTCTGCAATTCAACTTCGAGAATATCGCGCCCTGCTTCGACGTTTTTCTCTCGGCTTTGCTTACGGAACCACGCATTGATTTTCGCGCGTGCTCGTCCTGAAGTCACAAAACCCATCGAAGGATTTAGCCAGTCACGTGATGGATTGGGCTCTTTAGCCGTGATGATCTCAACTTGATCACCCATTGCCAGTTTGTGGGTAAACGGAACAATCCGCCCAGCAACCTTAGCACCAATACAGCGGTGACCGACTTCTGAGTGAATGTGGTAAGCAAAATCAAGTGGTGTGGCTCCCATAGGTAAGTCGACCACGTCACCACGCGGGGTAAAGGCATACACACGGTCATCAAATACCTGACTGCGCACTTCATCAAGCATTTCGCCCGAATCTGACATTTCTTCCTGCCAATCAAGCAGTTTACGCAGCCACGTGATTTTCTCATCGTATCCACTGCGACCGCCGCCACCTTCTTTGTATTTCCAGTGTGCCGCAACCCCAAGCTCCGAGTCTTCGTGCATGTCTTTAGTACGAATTTGAATCTCGATGGTTTTCCCTTCGGGACCAAGAATAACGGTATGAATTGACTGATATCCGTTTGGTTTTGGATTCGCGACGTAATCATCGAATTCACTTGGCAAATGCTTGTACTTAGTATGCACCGCACCCAAAGCCGCATAACAATCCTGAAGCTTATCAGCAATGATTCGAACGGCTCTAACATCAAACAGCTCATCAAATGCCAGACTCTTCTTCTGCATTTTGCGCCAGATACTATAGATGTGTTTAGGACGACCGCTCACTTCCGCATTAATGCCTGAAGAAGTAATTTCATTAGAAAGGTCATTAACAAAGTCTGTAATGTACTGCTCTCGAACAATGCGACGCTCAGATAACTGCTTCGCTATTTGTTTGTAAGTCTCAGGTTGCTGATAACGGAACGCGTAATCTTCGATTTCCCACTTAAGCTGACCAATACCAAGACGATTGGCCAAAGGCGCATAGATGTTTGAACATTCTTTCGCTGCTGCTTGGCGAACTTCGTCCGGTGCTTTCTTGACCTCAATCAGGTTACAGATTCGTTCCGCAAGTTTTATCACCACGCAGCGGAAATCATCCACCATAGCCAATAGCATGCGGCGAACATTATCTACTTGAGCAGAAGCTGCGCTCCCTCCATAGTGACATTGAGTTGGCCCAGTGCAGCCATTTCTTCAACACCGTCAATCAGCTTTATCGTTTCTTTACCAAAATCCTCTTCCAAAACTTCGCGTTCGTATGCACCGCTGGACACCACTGGGAACAACAAGGCAGCCACTAACGTGGCTTTGTCCATGGAAAGGGTGATGAGGATTTCGATCATCTCTCTACCACGCCACAAGAGCAATGGTCCGCGATCGTTGTCTTCAAGAATCGTTTCGCAATGGCGGTACACCTCTTTAAGGCGCTTCGCGACTTTCGTGTCCTGCTCTAAGCTAGCAATCCAATTATCTAAATCAAACTGTTCATCTTGGTTCAAATGTGCGCTTCTTACCGCAACCATTGTCTTTGTCCTGTTATACTTTTTTCTTCGACCTAACCCACAGTGAGACCCTGCTCGAAAGGGTAAGTTCGCATTAATCCTTCACAAAAAGCGCCATGGATTCTAAGTGACTGGTATGTGGGAACATGTCTAGCATTCCCAATCGTTGTAACTTAAACCCCTGACTAAGCAAGCTCTGCGAATCTCGCGCTAGAGTAGCAGGATTACAAGAAACATAAACGACTCTTGTCGCACCTAGCGATGAAACTTGCTCAACAATTCCACTGGCGCCAGCTCGTGCCGGATCCAGTAGTATTTTATCAAACTTTTCTCTCGCCCAGAGCTGACCAGACATATCTTGTTCCAAATTAGCCTGATAAAACTGAGCATTCTCAATCTGGTTTATTTGAGCATTGTGCGTGGCTTTGTTGACCATCTCATCAACCCCTTCCACTCCTGTCACACTTTTTACCTGTTTAGCAATAGGGAGACTGAAGTTCCCTAGCCCGCAAAACAAATCCAATACTCGGTCTTGCTCAGATAACGCCAGCCAATCCAGTGCCTGAGCAACCATCTGTGCATTCACTTGTTGATTAACTTGAATGAAATTATTTGGCTCGAAGGGGATAGTGATGCCTGTTTCCTGATAAACCCCCGCTTCACCAGCTTCAAGCACCAGCTGTTCATTATTTGGCATCAAATAAAGCGTAATCTGATTAAGCTCGGCAAATGCAAGCAATGCATCATGATCTTTGTCTTTCAGTGGTTTGAGATGGCGCAAAACCAGAATGCGAGTGTTATCGGCTTTGACTAATTCAACATGGCCAAGTTGATCTTGTTGAGAAAAGCTCTTAAGCAATTGATGCAACTCTGGCAACAACTCATTCAACTCTGGCATCAATACTGGGCAGTGAGTCAAAGTCACTATATCCTTGCTCTGTCTCTTGCGAAAACCGAACTGCAGTTGACGTGTTTTTTTATCCACCATCACACTGATACGGGCACGACGGCGGTACCCTTTTGTTTCACCGACAATCGGGGGTTCTAAATCAAGAGTCTGACCCGCAAACTTGCTCATCAGTTGACTCAATGTTTGCTGTTTGTAAGCTTGCTGATGTTCACTACTCAGATGCTGCATGTTGCACCCGCCACATTGATGATAATGAGGGCAGAAGGGCTCAAGTCGCTGTTCACTCGCCTTTTGCACCTTGATGAGTGCCGCACGTGAGAACTTACTCTTACTTTCAATCAACTGAGCTAACACTTGTTCCCCAGGCAGTGCACCTTCAATAAATATCGGTTTTTTATTCTGATAAGCTATGCCGGCACCGTGGTGATCGAGTTTTTCAATCTGAAGCGATTGATGCTTTGTGTTGAGTTGAGTTTTCTTTTTAGGTTGGAAGAAACGCGCCATGCTTTGCTCTGTGCCTTTTACTGTTGCTCTGTATTGCTGTCCAGGTGCACCTTTTCAGACCTGAATCGTTGTCTGAGCCGAACGAGTTGATTATGCTTAAGTATTCGACGGCTTCTTTTTTGCGGAAGTTATTTTCCCATATCCACACCACGATGTTTAGATAATAATGACAAGATATGGCTTACGCGCCCGCGTTATTACCCTTACCCTCGCGCCGACGTTGATCATTGGCCTGTTATTGAGCGCGTTTTTCTCATTTAACCGCTACCACGATCTTGAAAAGCAGGTCATCAATTCAGGGTTAAGTATTATTGAGCCCCTAGCCATTGCCAGTGAAGAGGGTCTAAAGAATAATAGCCGCGAGTCTGTTCGGCGGATTATTAGTTACGCGCACCGGAAAAACTCAAAGTTTGTCCGCAGTATTGCCGTTTTCGATTACAACCACGAATTATTCGTCACTTCCAACTTTCATCCAAACTTTGAATCTCTGACTTTCCCTCGCAACGAAGTCATTCCCCTATTGGTCACTTCAGACCTACAGGAGAACACACTAATCTTACGTGCTCCTATCATTACCGAGTCAGGACTAATATCGACACCAAAAGGTCAAAACACTAATCCAGCACTTGGCTACATCGCCGTAGAGCTCGATCTTTCTTCCCTGCGCCTGCAACAATATCAAGAAATTTTCTCAGCCTTTTTGGTTCTGCTCTCTGGGCTGGGCTTGTCAGCCATGTTTGCTTATCGACTGATGCACGATGTGACACGCCCGATTTCGCATATGAAAAATATGGTCGACCGAATCCGTCGTGGACACTTAGATGTTAGAATTGAAGGCAAGATGCATGGTGAGCTCGATTCCCTCAAAAATGGCATCAACGCCATGGCGGTGTCATTGTCGGAATACCATGTCGAAATGCAACACAGCATTGATCAGGCAACTTCAGACTTACGGGAAACTCTTGAACAGCTTGAGATTCAAAACGTTGAATTGGATATAGCCAAGAAACGGGCTCAGGAAGCTGCACGAGTGAAATCTGAGTTCCTTGCCAATATGTCTCACGAGCTTCGCACACCGTTGAATGGCGTGATTGGCTTTACGCGTCAGATGCTAAAAACCAAACTGACTAACAGCCAAGCGGATTATTTACAGACCATTGAAAAGTCAGCCAATAACCTGCTCAATATTATTAACGACATTCTGGATTTCTCCAAACTGGAAGCTGGCAAGTTGGCACTGGAAAATATTCCGTTTGAGTTCCAAGAAACACTCGAAGAAGTGGTCAGTTTACAAGCCACCAGCGCGCATGAAAAAGGCCTAGAACTGACACTCAAAGTGGATCATAAGATCCCGGCAGGTCTTGTTGGCGATCCGCTGCGAATCCAACAAGTACTGACTAACCTAGTGGGTAACTCAATCAAATTTACCGAGCGAGGTAACATTGACATCAGTGTTGAGCTTCGTTCACAAAAAGAAGATGTTGTTGAATTGCAATTTATGGTGCGAGATACAGGCATTGGTATTTCTGAACGCCAACAATCACAATTATTCCAAGCTTTCAGCCAAGCAGATGCGAGTATTTCTCGCCGTTACGGCGGTACTGGACTTGGCTTAGTCATCACTCAGAAACTGGTTAGTCAGATGGGAGGTGAGATCAGTCTTACCAGTCGTCTGCACCAAGGTTCGACGTTTTGGTTTACGCTGAGATTGAACTCAACCGATATGCCAATGAGCGATTTACTCGAAACTCAGGTTTTGAAGCAGCGCACGCTACTGCTTATTGAACCTAACATGCAAGCCGCTTCTGTCACTCAACAAACTTTGGTACAAGAAGGTTTGGTCGTAACCTATCGTTCATCAGTACCAGAAGAGGCTAACCCGTTTGATTATGTCTTGTTGAACCTTGCGCCGAACAGAGCTAACGAGCCTGAGCTTGTCGAACAGTGGGTAAAACAAGCCCAGAAATGTTCACCTCAAGTCGTGGTCGGTATTCCGAGTACTGCGTTGGCTTTATCTGATCACTTAACACAGACCTATCACGTTCATTGCATTACGAAGCCATTATCTCGCCGAAAACTATTACAGATATTAGCCGCTAACCAGAATAGCTTGCCGATGGTTGAGGTTGAACCAGCTTACAACGAGACGCTTCCTCTAACGGTTATGGCCGTCGATGACAACCCAGCAAACCTAAAATTGATCAGTGCCCTGCTTCAGGAACGGGTCGAAAAAGTGGTGACTTGTACTAACGGCCTCGATGCTGTAACTCAAGCTGAAAGTCAGCATTTCGATATCATCCTAATGGATATTCAGATGCCACACATGGATGGCGTGACCGCTTGTGGCAAAATCAAACAAACTGAGCTTAATGCTAACACTCCAGTGATCGCTGTTACCGCACACGCGATGAGTGGAGAACGTGACAGACTCCTCGGAGCCGGCATGGATGATTACCTCACTAAGCCAATTGAGGAGCATGTTTTGCAACAAGTCTTAATGCACTGGAACCCGCACACGACGCAATCAGAAATGGCTAAGATTGAGTTGCCGTCCAACATTGAACCGTCAGGGTTACCTTCATCAGCAGTGATTGAGCATGACAACATCATTATCGACTGGCAAGCAGCGCTAAAGCAATCCGCCAATAAAGAAGATCTTGCACGTGACATGCTGCAAATGCTGATCGACTTCATTCCTGAGGTGAACAGTGTGGTTGAAAGCGCTCTGGAAGAGGATGACTTTGACAGCGAGACACTGATCCATCACATACATAAGCTACACGGTAGCAGTTCATATTGTGGCGTCCCAAGACTGAAAAAGTGTGTGCTACCATAGAGAGAGCCCTGCGTTCGGGTGAACGTCTTGAAGATGTCGAACCGGAGCTGTTTGAGCTGCAAGACGAAATGGAGAAGGTCACCGCGAGTGCGGCGCCTTATTTAGATTCGTAAATAACAGTAGCAACGGCATAATGCCGTTCATCAGAAATAGACAGGTGGATGCTCTCCACCTGTTTTTTTTGGGCAAACTCTAGAGCTTTACCAGACAAAGACAAATTTGGCGCACCGTATTCATCATTGGTAATAGTGAAATCATGGAAAGTCACCCCCAATGCGATGCCGGTCCCTAATGCTTTAGACGCCGCTTCTTTAGCCGCAAAGCGCTTAGCTAAAAAGCGCCCTTGTTGCTTAAGCGATTGAAAGCGTTGTAGCTCAATATCCGTCAAAATACGTCGAGCAAACGCTTCACCACTGCGGGACAGTGCCTTTTCAATACGTTCAATTTCCGCAATATCTGTCCCTAGACCTACAATCGCCATTACGGTTACTTACGCGCTTCAACCATCAGTGCTTTCATATCAGCTACGGCTTTATGCAAACCATCAAAGGCCGCACGACCGATGATAGAGTGACCAATGTTCAGCTCATAGATTTCAGGGATAGCGGCGATAGGAGCTACGTTATGGTAAGTCAAACCATGACCTGCATTTACGGTAATACCCAAATCAGCCGCATAGCTTGCACCAGCAGCAATTTTCTTTAGTTCATCTTGCTGATCTTCATCGTTTTTCGCATCAGCATAATGACCAGTGTGTAGCTCGATATAAGGCGCATCACAGGCTTTTGCTGCATCAATCTGTTCACGGTCTGCATCAATAAACAGAGAGACTTTAATGCCCGCTTCTGTCAGCTTTTTTGTTGCCGCTTTGATCTTTTCTACATGACCCGCCACGTCCAACCCCCTTCAGTAGTGAGCTCTTCACGTTTTTCTGGAACCAAACACACGTATTCAGGTTGAGTTTTCAGGGCAATATCAACCATCTCATCCGTTACAGCCATTTCAAGGTTCATACGAGTTTGGATCGTTTCTCTTAGGATACGTACGTCACGATCAAGGATGTGACGGCGGTCTTCTCTAAGGTGAATGGTAATGCCGTCTGCTCCAGCACGCTCGGCAACTTCAGCTGCATGAACAGGATCTGGGTACTTGGTACCGCGCGCGTTACGTAATGTAGCAATGTGATCGATGTTAACACCCAGATAAATTGAGCTCATTTTCCAATACTCCGTGATTTGGGCGCTAAAATTTGCATAAATAGCTCCCGACTCTTTAATGGTTTGCCGCCAAGATACGGCTTTAATGCTATCCGTGTAAAGCGTTTTGCCGCTTTAAGTTGTTCTTTTGTGGTAAACCTACGCTCACTAATCGCAATCAGTTCATTACCAACAAAGGTCAGATTGTCGCGCCGCACTGAGGCAATAAAACCCTTTTGTTCTCGATATCGATAGGTCATTTCAGGGTCAATCGGCTCTCCTGTACCAGCGCAATGCAGAAAATCGACGCCATATCCCATTGCAGACAGCAGTGCCAGTTCAAAACGGCGCAATGCGGGTTCCGGATTCTCACACTGAGCCAGTTCGGTGAGAACGTGAAGGTAATCATGAAACAGGGCCGGCATTGACACTTCGGCCATCAACACTCGTCCTATCAATTCGTTGACATACATGGCGGAGTATAGGTTGATACCCGTGAGTGGCAAACCTAGACTGATCGGTTCTGCCTGACGCAATGTCTTCATCGATCCTTTACCCGACCACTTGAGCAATAAAGGCGTAAATGGCTGTAACGCACCTTTGAGGTTTGAGCGTTTACTGCGCGCGCCTTTAGACATCAAAGTAACACGACCAAACTCCTCACTGAAAACATCGAGAATTAAACTCGACTCACTGTAAGGACGACGATGAAGAACAAAACAGCGCTGTAATCCTTCTGAGGTCATAGAGGTTGCCAGATGAATGTTACATAAAAAATAAGGAGCCTGATGGCTCCTTATACTTACTTATGTTGGAGCGAAGTGATTTCGCTGCAAAAATTACAGATCGTCGATGTAACCAAGAGAACGTAGTGCTCGTTCATCATCGGCCCAGCCAGATTTCACTTTCACCCACGTTTCTAGGTAAACCTTGCGACCAAACAGCTCTTCCATATCTAGACGTGCTTCACGACCAATCGTTTTGATCTTCTCGCCGCCCTTGCCAATCACCATTTTCTTCTGGCCATTACGTTCAACCAGAATTAACGCATTGATATGGAAACCATCGGTTTCAGGATTGTAATCAAAACGTTCAATCTCCACCGTCACAGAGTAAGGCAACTCTTCACCAGTAAAACGCATGAGTTTCTCACGTACAATTTCCGATGCCATAAAGCGCTGAGAACGGTCAGTGACATACTCTTCTGGGAAATGGTGTGTCGCTTGTGGTAGATGGTGACGAACATGTTTACGCAGTACATCGATGTTTTTGCCTTGCTTCGCGGAGATAGGCACCACATCTACGAATTCCATCTTTTTCGACATCTCCATCATGTGTAGCATGACGTCATTGCGATCTTGTACGTTGTCAACCTTATTGACACACAAAACCACTGGGAAGTTCGACTTCTGCAGTTTAGTCAGTACCATCTCATCGTCGCTAGTCCAATGAGTACCGTCAACAAGGAAAAATACTAGGTTTACATCACTCAATGATGAGTTAGCCGCACGGTTCATTAAACGGTTAATTGCCCGCTTCTCTTCAATATGAAGACCAGGTGTATCGACGTAAATCGCCTGATAATCACCCTCGGTGTCTACCCCCATAATGCGGTGACGCGTTGTTTGCGGCTTACGAGAAGTGATCGAAATTTTTTGTCCAAGAATTCGATTCAGTAGCGTTGATTTACCTACATTCGGACGACCAACGATCGCCACAAAACCACAATGTTGATTTTCTGGTGTACTTGCTTGCTCGTCACTCGATGAGAAAAACGCATCGATATCAAATTCGTTGTTGTCAGTTGAATCAGTCATTGCTCAGTTGCTCTAGTGCTAGTTCAGCAGCCGCTTGTTCTGCCTTGCGGCGGCTGGTGCCTTTACCTATTACAGGCGATCCGACACCTGCGACTTCACACGACACAGTAAACTGCTGGTTGTGTGCTTCACCTTTAATATTAGTCACTGTGTAGACCGGCAGTGGTTTTCTTCGTCCTTGCAGGAACTCTTGAAGACGCGTTTTAGGGTCTTTCTGAGAAACACCCGGCTGTATCGCTTCAAGGCGTTGCTTATACCAGCTAAGGATAATGCCACGCACCACTTCAATATCACTGTCTAGGTAGATTGCACCTATGATAGCTTCAACAGCATCAGCTAGAATTGAATCACGACGGAAACCGCCACTCTTCAATTCACCTGGACCTAATTTTAAGTGATCTCCTAGTTCGAATTCTCGACCTAGCTCCGCCAGCGTGTTGCCACGAACAAGTGTCGCACGCATGCGGCTCATGTCCCCTTCATTCACTTTAGGGAATCGGTGATAAAGATCGTCAGCAATGACAAAACTTAAAATTGAATCGCCCAGAAACTCAAGACGCTCATTGTGTTTTCCATGAGCACTGCGGTGAGTCAGTGCTAAGTTAATAAGCTCTGCATCATTGAACTGATAGCCGAGCTTTTTCTCTAGTTTGGCAATAGGAGAATTCATGCTCTCTCATTAATAATTTCGAATTTTCTAAATAGTTGATTTCACGGCTAGGCGACAAATAAATCCAACCCTATTAGCATAGAGATTCTATGTAATTTGGGTGGCCGGCGTTGCGGTGGATTTATGCAGTCACAACGCTGTGATATCAACTATGAGGAAAATTTAGTTAATACCACCGATGCGGTTAAACCTAACACCAGTTGGAATCCATGATGGTAAAACGCTATCTGCACTGCGTTCGAACTCAAAGCTTATCCAGATACCTACTGCTTTACCAACCAGATTCGCCTCTGGAACAAAGCCCCAGTAGCGGCTGTCTGCACTGTTGTCACGGTTATCACCCATCACAAAGTACTGACCTTGCGGCACAACCCACTCATTAACACCAGCACGTGGCTGATAAGCCGATACGCGATCACGGCGTAATGGGTTCACCAAAATTTGGTGTTCAACCTCACCCAGTTTTTCATTCAGTTGAATCAGTGGCACACCATCTTGGATAAATGGGCTTTCTTCCACATTCGACAACGGTACCTGAGTACATTGGCTCTCACCTTTCGGTTGAACACAGACTTCTTTCTTGCTGCTATAACGCACAGTATCACCCGGTAGGCCAACAACACGCTTGATATAGTCAATGTTTGGCTGAGGTGGGTATTTGAATACTACGATGTCACCGCGCTCTGGTTTACCCGTTTCAACAAGTTGTGTACGCCACACAGGGTCTTTCAGACCGTATGCGTATTTTTCAACCAGGATGAAATCTCCAACCAATAAGGTCGGCTTCATTGAACCTGAAGGGATTTGGAACGGTTCATAGATAAACGAGCGCAATACCAAGACAGCAGCAATAACAGGGAAAATTGAAACACTGTTTTCAATCCACCATGGTTGCTTTTCCACTTGTTCAACCGTTGCAGTATCCAGTCCGTTTGTTTGAGCTTCAACAGCAGCGAGTTTAGCCTGACGTTGCTTCGCAAACACCAGTTTTTCCAACACCCAAACAATACCAGTGACTAGAGTGACAATAACCAAGATCAGTGAAAATGTATTTGCCATTGACTTCCCTTACCTCAAAAATACGAAAGTGAAAGAGCCGAAACCCTTTCACTTAACAAGTTCTTATATTGAGTCGTTACCCAACAAATTAATCTTTACCTACGTGTAAGATGGCTAAGAAGGCTTCTTGAGGCAGCTCTACGTTACCGATCTGCTTCATACGTTTCTTACCTTCTTTCTGCTTCTTCAGTAGCTTCTTCTTACGGCTCACGTCACCACCGTAACATTTTGCAATTACGTTCTTACGTAGCTGCTTAACCGTTGAACGCGCAATAATATGGTTACCAATCGCCGCCTGAATCGCAATATCAAACATCTGACGTGGAATGAATTCTTTCATCTTCTCTACGAGCTGACGGCCACGAGTTTGAGAGTGATCTTTGTGCGTAATCAATGCCAATGCGTCCACTTTGTCACCGTTAAGGAGTACATCCACACGAACCATGTTAGACGCTTCAAAACGCTGAAAATTGTAATCCAGAGACGCATAACCACGAGACGTTGATTTCAAACGGTCAAAGAAATCGAGTACCACTTCCGCCATCGGAATATCGTAAGTCACCGCAACTTGGTTACCGTGATACACCATATCAACCTGAACGCCGCGCTTCTCAACACATAAAGTAATCACATTACCTAAGTAATCAGAAGGTACAAGGATATTACAACGTGCAATCGGCTCACGAATTTCTTCGATATCATTCACTGCTGGTAGCTTAGCTGGGCTATCAACGTAAAGAATGTCACCATCCGTTTGCTCTACTTCGTACACTACCGTTGGCGCCGTGGTAATCAGATCGAGATCGTATTCACGCTCTAGACGCTCTTGGATGATTTCCATGTGCAGCATGCCAAGGAAACCACAACGGAAGCCAAAGCCAAGTGCAGCAGAGTTTTCTGGTTCATAGAACAGAGATGCATCGTTTAGGCTCAGTTTACCTAGGGCATCACGGAAGTTTTCGTAGTCATCCGAAGAGACTGGGAACAGTCCAGCATATACCTGAGGCTTCACTTTCTTAAACCCTGGCAGCGGCTCATCACAACCATGCTTTGCCAGCGTTAGCGTATCACCAACAGGCGCACCTAGGATATCTTTGATACCACAGACAACCCAACCAACTTCACCCGTTCGCAGTTCCGTCGTGTCTTCCTGCTTAGGTGTGAAGATACCAAGACGATCCACACCCCAAACTTGGCCAGTGCTCATCACCTTGATCTTATCGTTCTTCTTCAGGACGCCATTTTTAATACGGACCAGAGACACCACACCTAGGTAGTTATCAAACCAAGAGTCAATGATCAAAGCTTGCAATGGTGCTTCTGGGTCACCCTCTGGTGCCGGAATCGCAGAGACGATGTTTTCTAGTACATCTTCAATACCTAGGCCCGTTTTAGCTGAACAGCGGGTTGCTTCCATCGCATCGATGCCAACAATTTCTTCGATCTCTTCTGCTACTCGCTCAGGATCCGCAGCTGGTAGATCAATCTTATTCAGAATTGGCACCACTTCCAGATCCATTTCGATCGCGGTATAGCAGTTCGCCAAAGTCTGAGCTTCAACCCCTGACCCGCATCAACCACCAGCAACGCACCTTCACATGCTGCTAGAGAACGAGAAACTTCATAGGCGAAGTCAACGTGTCCTGGTGTATCGATGAAGTTTAATTGATAAGTTTCACCGTCATTAGCGGTATAGTTGAGTGTCACACTTTGAGATTTAATAGTGATGCCACGCTCACGTTCAAGATCCATGGAGTCCAGAACCTGAGCTGCCATTTCACGGTCACTCAATCCACCGCAGTCTTGGATCAAACGGTCTGATAGGGTCGACTTACCATGGTCGATGTGGGCGATAATCGAAAAGTTACGAATGTGCTTCATGATTTGGTGTGACTAAACTCTTTAAAATAGGGAAATAAGAAAGCCGTCTTTTGACGGCGTTTCAATCAAGTTGGCAGATTCTACCCAATTTCTGTGCACTTCGCACTAGCTAATTGGATCTCCCAAAACCCGAAGTAGTATGACTTCTCGTAGCGACTGGCGTTCAAAATTACTGGCCAAACTTTTGGCACCATAAATGCCTGCCATAGTAAAGATAGCAGATGTCAGGATAGCAATACCTTCACCAAGACCTAAAATAGGGGCGAATAGCCACTGCCCTAGAACTGCGCCTAAAATCATGGCAAACAGCGGAACCAAATAAACGACGGCAGCAGATTGCAGTAGGCTTTTCTCTGGTAAGCCGATTTCCACAACCTGACCTTCTTTAACTCTTGTACTCGTCACTAGATGCCAGTGCAGAGATTTGTTCCCCACCGCTTTCGAGACAATGCCAGTACCACAGCTTTTTTGCGATGAACAACTACTGCAGCTGGTTTGCTGTTCGCAATTCAGCTCAACATCATAGCCTTTAGGCCCTGATTTTACTGCCGATACTGTCGCTAACGCGGTCATCATTACTTGGTACTCGTTTGTTTATTGATGGTAACAGATTGCGCTATGCGCTTAGCGGTTGCTGGTGGGATATCCCCGATCACTGAGATCTCTTTATCACCTTTTACAAAGCTATGAAGTGTACGACGTCCCTGACGAACCAATTGACCTTTAAGCGAATAATTGTCACTCGCTGACACATAAACAGAGAAACTAAACAGCCCGTCACTATACATCTGTGTCTCAACCATACGGTTGGTGTTCGCCATTCGATAACGATTCAATTCTTTAGACTCAAATCCTTTCGGAATCCAGCCAACCGTCCAAAAGCTTTCCTCCAGCTCCCCTTTGGGTAAAGAGAGCACGTCCGGCAATTTGACGGTATTGAGTCGACTCAAGATATCTGAAATCTGATCGTTCACGCTATAAGAAATCGTGCGAAACTGCTCTAGAACCTCGCCATCACGATCCACAAGATCCGCTCTTAGTGGAAGTTTAGTTTGCTCATCGATCCACAGGATATAAGAATAACGTAGCCCATCTTTCGGTGCGATTCTCAATACCTGACATGCCGCTCCCGCTTCACGCGCTCGACCCACTTGGATAAAGTCGTAAATGCCACTCAGTTCATCAACATCGGCATTTAGAAGCGGGATAGTTGGGGCAACCATATTACCGGACTCTATGGTAAACGGTTCAACACCTGGCTCTATGTAGCTGACCTCATCACCTCGGCGAATCACTTCACGTACAGGTCCACTAAGATATACAAGATGAGCAAGTTGCTGATCTTCGCTACGAGCATGACGATAAAGTAAAGGTTCGATGCTGTTTTTCTTAATCAGAATATAAGACAGTTCATAATTGAGATGCTGACTGGCTTCGTTCATTTGATGCAACAAAGCCTCTGCAGGTTTTTCTTCTGCAAAGGCTTGTGGCGAGCTCAAACTGAACAGTGTCAGCACACTGATCAGAAATTTTCTCATTCAACTACCGTTTCTGGGTTGTCGTTATGCTCTGCAGCACTGTCGCTGTTTAAACGCAACTGTAATTCATAGTCTTGCAGCATGGCGTTAATTCGACGGCGCTGCTCTTGGATGTTAGCTTCACTTGCAGCAGTCTGCTGCTCTACCGAAAAACGTGTCAAGCTCACTGGTTCAGCGCTGCCAGTAAATGGAATCGTCTGCAGAACAGGCAACTGTTCTGTTTCTGGTTGACTAGGATCACTACCACTATATTGTTGAACACCCAAAATGACAGCGAGTGACACACAGGCCGCAACGGCTACTTGGCCAAACTGACTCAGCCATGCTGGAAGCTGCCGGCGAGCTTGAGAAGGCGTTGGTTGTGATTCTATACGGTTTATGTCAGCGATTTTGCCAGCAGTAAACGTTGAATGCGCTGGTTCGTCTTCTAGCGCAAGAGCAACGCTGTCTGCAATATTCCACTCCGGTTTTTCCGGCGCTTCACCTCGCATCACATCACCAATTAAATGGTAATTTTTCCAGATTTGTAGGCTAGCTTGGTCTTGCTCTAATTCACCGATTAAAGCCTTATCGACCAACTCTCCATCCATGAGTGCTGAAAGTTTCTCTTTGTCAGCCATTCTTTTCACCATTAACGTTACTGGTACTAGCGTTGCAAAAGAGGTTGAATCTTTTTTTCAACCGCTTCACGAGCTCGGAAGATACGCGAACGTACCGTTCCAACAGGACAATCCATCACCGCAGCGATCTCCTCGTAACTCAAGCCATCAAGCTCGCGCAACGTCATTGCGGTTTTTAAGTCATCAGGTAGTGCTTCGATCGCACTAAAAACTACTTGTTTCAATTCCTTGGACAACGTTAAGTTCTCAGGGTTCGAAATTTCTTTTAATGCACTACCAGTTTCGTAATATTCAGCTTCTTCAGTATCCACATCTTGCGCAGGCGGTCTACGGCCCTGAGCAACAATATGGTTTTTCGCAGTATTAACAGCAATTCGATACAACCAAGTATAGAAGGCACTTTCGCCACGAAAACTTGGTATAGCACGATAAGCTTTAATAAATGCTTCTTGTGCTACGTCAGGCACATCCCCTGGATTATTGACGTAGCGAGAAATAAGATTACATACTTTGTTTTGGTATTTTGTGACCAACAAATTAAATGCTTGCTTATCTCCACTCTGAACTCGCTCAATTAACACCTGATCGGTCAGCTGCTCGTTCATTCGAGCGGGTACTCCTATTGTTATTAACCCCTATCTTGACAGATATGAGCATTAATTATGCAAAATGTAGTATTGACACCACTGCTTACTTGAGCACTATTGTGACTCTGTAATGAATATAAAGTTCAAACTTTCTTCGAATTTTATTTGGGAAGTGATGGACCAGTAACTTCTGTTCCAGATTGTGGGGACGAAAGAGTTCAAAAGCAATGTTATTTACGAAGAATTGCAAGCACTCCAGTGCTACTATAGTGAGCTAACTCTGTTTTTTTCAGGGTCCATGTTGCAATTTTAAAATTGATTTGGAGAGCGAGACCGCTCTGTTGCTGACGCTAAAATGTTGGATTGGCGCCAGTACAACTTAACTCGGGAATTTAAAAGTTTTATGAACGCAAACCGTGAACATCAATGTGATGTGTTAGTGGTGGGTAGTGGCGCAGCCGGTCTGTCTTTAGCGTTACGTGTCGCGGAATATGGCAAAGTCATTGTATTGAGTAAGGGGCCGAGAAGCGAAGGCGCCACGTTTTACGCTCAAGGAGGGATAGCTGCTGTTTTTGACGAATCAGATAGCATTGAGTCGCATGTAGAGGACACGCTAATAGCTGGCGCTGGTCTATGTGAGCAAGAAACCGTTGAGTTTATCGCTGAAAATGCGAAAGAGTGTGTTCAGTGGCTCATTGATGGCGGGGTTCCATTTGATCGAGAAGATGGCGACAGCGACGAAAAACCACGCTACCACCTGACACGTGAAGGTGGCCATAGCCATCGTAGAATTCTACATGCCGCCGATGCTACAGGCATGGCCATGCAAACGTCCTTGCAAGATAATGCGCACAGCCACCCCAATATCACGGTATTGGAA
Source organism: Vibrio neptunius (assembly GCA_019339365.1). Lineage (NCBI taxonomy): Bacteria > Pseudomonadati > Pseudomonadota > Gammaproteobacteria > Vibrionales > Vibrionaceae > Vibrio > Vibrio neptunius. The sequence continues at coordinate 3,459,702 of CP079859.1, forward strand.
CGACATAATGCCCTCGATTTAATCTGTGAAGATAAAGTCGGTGGCGACAATCAAAAAATTGTTGGTGCTTATATCTGGAACCGAAATCAGGAACATGTTGAAACGGTTCGAGCAAAATTTGTGGTCCTCGCAACCGGTGGCGCTTCGAAGGTTTATCAGTACACCTCCAACCCAGACGTTTCCTCTGGTGATGGTATTGCCATTGCTTGGCGAGCAGGCTGCCGAGTCGCAAACATGGAATTCAACCAATTCCATCCAACTTGTTTGTATCATCCTGAAGCGAGAAACTTCCTCCTGACCGAGGCTCTGAGAGGCGAAGGGGCTTACCTGCGTCGGCCGGATGGTACTCGCTTTATGCCAGATTTTGATCAAAGAGAAGAATTAGCGCCCCGTGATGTCGTCGCACGTGCGATTGACTTCGAAATGAAGCGCCTTGGTGCAGACTGTATGTATTTGGACATCAGTCATAAACCGGCAGACTTCATCGAAAAGCATTTTCCGACAATCTACACACGCTTAATGGACCTTGGAATCGATATGACCAAAGAGCCCATACCTGTCGTACCAGCAGCTCACTATACCTGCGGAGGGGTCATGGTTAATAAGCAAGGTGAAACGGACCTTTCTCATCTGTATGCCATTGGAGAAGTGAGTTATACCGGATTGCATGGCGCTAACCGAATGGCGTCAAACTCATTATTAGAGTGTGTCGTCTATGCATGGTCGGCAGCGAACGATATTATCCGCCGAATGGATTCTGCCAAACTCCCCCTTCTCTGCCAGCATGGGACGAAAGTCAAGTTAGCTGTTCTGATGAAGAGGTCGTGATTCAGCACAACTGGCACGAATTACGCTTATTCATGTGGGATTACATGGGAATTGTTCGTACTGACAAACGCCTTGAACGTGCGCTACGTCGTATTCAGTTGTTGCAACAGGAAACGCACGAGTACTATAGCAACTTCAAAGTGTCTAACAACTTACTTGAACTGCGTAACCTACTTCAAGTTGCTGAGTTGATGGTCCGTTGTGCAATGGAGCGCAAAGAAAGCAGAGGCCTACACTATACACTCGATTATCCAGGGCTCGCCCCAGACAGCGGTCCAACGATCCTTGAACCAGAGAAAATCAACGGTTAATCATGGGGGAGCTTAGCGCTCCCTTTTTAACATCACTAATAACTGCCGGTAGTGCTCTTCGCTCACACTGTCTCGCCAAATAATGTGTTTGCTGCCGCTTTTGGACCAAATAAGGACTCCGAATACGGCTAAACTCAAGACACTTCTTTGGATCTCCATAGACTCATTATCGATTTCGCATGATTTAGCGGAGGAGAAAACCAAACGCCCTTGCATCGGTTCAACAAGCCAGTTGGTTTGACTGTGATATTTAAGGATTAGCATCACCGTAAAGATAGTAGGTATCAGAGGTAATTCGGAGGCAATCAAAAAACAGCAGGCCAACATCAGCAAACCGAAGTTGACCTGTTGCGAAACAAATGACGTTGAAGCTAAGAGCCTAACGCACTTTACTGAGGTTGTGGGCAACAATCTTGTCGACCATAGAGGCATGACCTAAGTTTTCACTGCGACCATGACCCATAATCCAAGTAAACAAATCGGGGTCATCACACTCAAGCAGAGACACAAAATCCCGCTGTTCATTGTCTTTCAATTCTTCAAAACATTCTTCAAAGAAAGGCATAATGACAACATCTAATTCTAGCATTCCACGACGACACGCCCATTTAATTCGCGCTTTTTCTTCGGTGGTGTACATTCTCATTCCTCACCTGTTCGGTTGTAGGCGCCGAGTGTAACAATCAAAGTTGCCCACAACTACTAACTCAGTCACACTCCAGAGGTAGCTCGGGCATTTACTGTAAAAAACCATACATCTGAAAGGTTGTTTCCATTAGTGTTTAAGCGCTAACATAGCACTATTCGATAGCATTCAGGTAAACATCATGGAATGGCAACACGACTTTGCTCCCCTTTCTCTTTCTAGCAATGACTCTCTTCCCGAGCTCGTACTCACCCACCTCACATCGTGGGGAATGATCACCGCACTAGGCGATGATAAAAAGTCTTATCTACAAGGTCAGGTTACCTGCGATGTTGTTCAACTAGCCGAAGATACCGCTACGTTTGGCGCGCATTGTGATGCAAAAGGAAAAGTCTGGAGTGTATTCCGTTTGTTCCACCATCGAGGCGGTTACGCAATGCTACAGCCAAATTCAGCCATTGAGACTGAGCTCGCCGAACTCAAAAAATACGCCATTTTCTCCAAAATAGAATTCACACAAAGTACTGATGTCTTACTGGGCTTAATTGGCGAGAAAGCAACCCATATCATTGAAGATCTTTCACAACAAAGCGGTGATGTTCGAGCAATTGATGGGGGGACCGCGATTAAAATCGATAACCAACGCTGGTTGCTGGCTGTAGATGCCACGACTGCGGAACAATTGTGCCAGTCGATAAATGCGACCAAAGCTTATGAAGATATCTGGACTCGACTGGATATTGAAGCCGCTATACCTGCAGTCACACAAGAGCAACAAAGCGAACATATTCCCCAAGCGATTAACGTACAAGCTCTGGGTGGAATAAGCTTCAGCAAAGGTTGCTACACAGGCCAAGAAACGGTTGCTCGTGCCAAGTACCGCGGTATGAACAAGCGCGCGTTACAAATACTTAAAGGACGCTCCAATGACGAAATAAAAGTCGGAGCTGAAATAGAACGTTCAGTTGGTGACAATTGGCGCAGCGCTGGTCAGTTGATGAGCAGTTACCGCTTCAATGACGGCATCTCTATCGGCCTCATCGTACTGCCAAACAACCTTGATTCTGATACACAATTCCGTTTGAAAGAGGCGCCAGATTCGATCTGGACAATGCAAGCACTGCCATATTCTCTCGAAGATGACGAATAAGTTTGAGACGAAACTGACCCGCTACTTAACCGAGCAGCGGGTATCTTTCCGCATTCTTCCCCACCGTACCCCTGCAACCACGATTGAAGACGCCGCTCATCAGCGAGGAGTGAGACCTGCTCAAATGGTCAAATCTATGCTTTTGCGCGATATGGGCGATTTGTATGCGCTGGCTTGTACGCCAGGTGATCAATCTGTTGACCCCAAAAAGTGCGAGCGTTGCTCGCTTGCCGCCGAATGACCTGTGTTGATCTCTCCATGGTTGAAGAACTGACCGGCTACCAGATTGGCACGGTAACCCCCTACTCTTGCTAGTAGAGATGCCAATCATATTTGATCGTCGACTGCTGAATGAGGAGACAGTGACCATAAGCAGCGGCTCCAACATGGCAGGGATAGCATTAGCACGAGATGATCTCATTCGTCTCTGCAATCCAGTACTTGCAGACATCTGCCGTTGATAAGCCTTTCAAATCCTCTTGTATCACGTCATAAAAATTGCACCTAAATGTGACAAAGATCTCAATAAGAAATATGTTCAATTTAAATTATTATTCAAATATAAGGCATACATAGTCAAAAATAATATTTTAGTTTATGCTTATTTTCGTTGGTTAAAGTGCGAGCGAATTATGATGTATTGCTTGGTGTGTTTAGCAGCTGAGCGTTTGAATAGTAGTAAACACACAAATCCTTCTCCAACGAAAAAGTGAATCCACTGATTGTTTCTGGACATCCACTTTTTGTGTAATGCATCTGTGACTATTCGCCCGCAATTATGCGGGCTTTTTTTATACAAAAAATTTACCGTAAGCTGGCATATTATTTAAAAAATAATCTAATCTTATAAATGTCATAAATCTTGGTTTAACTATTGTGTTGAATGATTAACCAAGATGAGTTCCCGCCACAGAACATAAGTGAGGTAATCATCACAATAAAGTGGATATTTATCGGCTGTTTTGCACACAACAACACAAATATCCAAACAAACTCATTTTACTGCATATTCCTCCACCATAATCACATAAATAACAGGCGGAAAATCGTATACTTTGCAGTGCTTGCTAAACATAAGGATTACTCTATGAGACTGTTTAAGCGCTATACACCAGGTATGATTGCTAAACACGTAAGTCGGCTATTTAAGGGAAGAATTTATATCTACGGTATTGGTAAGTTTGAATTTGATAACGGTAAGCTTGTCTTACCGGAAAAAGCCGAACGGCGACATTTCCAAACGGTCAAGGAAGTGAATCAGGAAATTATGAGACTACGCTGTGCATATGCGTAGGCAAGAATTAAAAAGGGTTGGCAATCGCCAACCCTTTGTCATTTAAGATATCATCAAGGTAAGGTCGCTTCATGATATTGCGCTAATGCAGGAAGATTCCCCTTTAAACCAAGGGCGTGTTTCATGATTTCATCTTTCGCTCCTGGCAATTGTCCGACCAAAGCCATGCCAATACCTCGCGCGAGCTTCTTCGCAGGGTTATCACCAGCAAACAGATCTTTAAAGCCTTGCATCGCAGCAATCATTTTTGCCGCTTCGGATTTACGCCAGCGTTCATAACTACGTAGGTTACGCTTGGTGCCGATATCCTCACCCTTGCGCCACAAGGTCATCACTTCTTGCGCTAGGCTCGCCGCATCAAGTAAACCAAGGTTCACACCCTGACCTGCTAATGGATGGATAGTATGTGCAGCATCCCCCACTAGAACGACTCGTTCAACAGCAAAATCGCGTGCGTAACGCATTTTGAGCGGGAAAGCGAAACGTTGACCAACGACTTCACATAATCCTAGTCGAGCGTCAAATTCAGCCGTCAGTGACTTATTGAACTCTTCATTGGACATCGCTACTAAACTCTCTGCGCGATTCGGCTCTGTAGACCAAACGATCGAACTCATATTACTTTCTCCCATAGGTAAGAAAGCCAAAGGTCCCTGTGGGGTAAAGATCTGACGTGCTACTTTGTCATGGGTTTCTGCAGTCCAGATATTCGCAACCACAGCGCTATGCCCATAGTCCCAGTGCGTTAACGGAATATCCTGTTGTTTGCGCACCCAAGAGTTGGCACCGTCCGCACCGACCACCAGTTTAGCCGTCAATGCGTGACCATTGTCCAAAGTGAGCCAAGCTTCACTTTCTCCAACCGCCATAGCGTTGCACTGTGCAGGCATAAACAAACTGACATTCGACTGCTGCTTCACCTGCTCAAGTAGTGATAGCTGAATCACACGATTCTCAACAATGTGTCCGAGATCGGGTTGAGCAAGCTTTTGCGCATCAAATTCAATTCGAGCAAAGCTGTCTTGTTCCCAGACTTCCATCGCCGAGTATGGTGCGGCACGGCGCTCTACAATGCCATTCCAAGCCCCTACATTACGTAATATATTTTCACTTGAACGGCTTAGGGCTGACACGCGAACATCCGGTAAGTCCGCTAATTCGCTCTCAGGTACTCGGCTTTCTATCACCGCAATACGTAAATCGGTCTCTTTAAATGCTGCAGCCAAAGCTAGGCCAACCATGCCACCACCGACAATTGCAATATCAACACTTTGCATCATCTGAATTCAATCCTCATTCAAGCTGCTATCGAGCAACTAAGCCTAAAGTTCTTGCTAATAAAGGCGCTTTCAACACCGGAATGTTGTCCATCGCGGCCAAGCTGAGATTTCGACCAATACGTAGTGTGAGATAATCATTAGAAAAAATATGAACCAGAGACGATGTCAGTGAAATCGTCGCACTACGATCGTTTTCGCGGCGATGTTTAAATTGGCTCAGTACCGAATAATCTCCAGGATCGCCGCTATGATTGGCTATCGACTCGGCCAGTGTCGCTACGTCACGAATTCCAAGGTTAAACCCTTGCCCTGCAATCGGGTGCAATGTTTGTGCTGCATTGCCAACAATGACAAATCGATGCGATGTGTTCTGCTCTCGATAGCGCAACAATAATGGATATGCAGCCCGCTGGCCGACCTTTTCCAATTTCCCCAATCGCCAACCAAATGCGTGCTGGAGATCTTGTAGAAAGGCATCATCATCGAGCGACAGAATACGCTGAGCGTCATCTGGCCTTACACACCAAACCAAAGACATGCGATGTTCGCTCATTGGTAAGAGAGCTACAGGGCCTGAAGAGGTAAAGCGTTCGAAAGCGCGCCCTTGGTGATGCTCTGCCGTCTTAATGTTAGCAATAACTGCGACTTGCTCGAAATCGTGCTCGTTAAAATCGAGTCCGATTTGCTGACAGCAGGTCGAAATCGCACCGTCCGCCGCCACTAGCAGTTTCCCACTAATGGTTTGACCATCATCTAGATTAATGTGAACGCATTGCTGCTGTCGTTCAATCTGATTAACCGAGGCAGGGCACAGCAAAGTGATATTAGGGTCTTGAGCGACCTTTTCATGATAGAGACGGCCAACATTCGCTAATTCGACTACGTAGCCCAGAGCTTCAACGCCAACCTCGAGGTTATCAATCTCAGTCATACCTGCGTGAGAGCGGTCAGAAACATGTATATGGCGAATAGCCGTCGCGAAGGTTGAAATGTCTTCCCACAACCCGAATTGCTTTAGAATATTGACGGTACCGTAAGACAGAGCAATAGAGCGAGAATCAAAGCCTGGGTGAGCCTGATGGTCGACTTGGTAAGGCTCAACAACTGCGATAGACAGCGATTGCTGAGTGAGTTTATTAATCGCCAGTGCCAGCGTCATGCCCGCCATTGCGCCACCAGCAATTACAACATCAAACTGCTTCATGGGGAGTCCTGATTAATGGATGGTTGGAGCCTTCTGCTCTACCGGCTTTTGGCCAAATTCAGCGTGGATCGTCAACGCACACGCTTTAACATGTTCAATCACTTGCTCTAGCAGCTGAGCTTGCTCTTGCATATCGTCATCTTCATCGATGCCCAGCTTGGCAATCTCTTCTAAATCGGCCAACGCTTCTTTAACGTCCGTCGAGGCCTTTTTCAGATCGGCATTCACAAGGCCTAAGCCAGAAATGTAGTGATTCACCCATTCCGCGACACCGTCAGCGGTATCAAACAGGCTTGCACTGGCATCTTCATCAGGGATCAACATTGAGATATCCATGCCTGAACCGGTAAATTCAGCGATGGTTGCGTCCAATGTCGCCTGAGCCAATTGCAGTGACTTAGCAGGCCAACCCATACCATCATTGGTATAATCAAAAATTAGCGGTTGCCAGCTTTTGTCTGTCAGACTTAAACCGCCGCTCAGCATTCCCGCTAAGAGGCCATGCAGTTCCGCAGGGTTCACCGCCAGACCAGCAGACTGAAGTTCACTTGCCAATGTCAGGTATTCTGGAAGATTGCGTTCGCTCATGAAAGAGACCTAAATTTGCTAAATAAGGCCAATCCTACCATTTACCAAGACCAGCGAAAACGAGCGATTGCGCAATTGTGGATAGCTTTTATACAATTTGCCCAATTACTGTGTTATTGCGTCATGATTTGTGCACCTTGATTGGGAAAAGCTTGAATCTTAACAAGCCTTTTCCTATAGTTTCCTCCTCGGTGATTGTCTGCATATCACCCCTACTAACGCATTTAGAGTCGGTATGAGTAATCAAGCAGTTGAAGTCGAAATTTTAGGCAAACTAACCCGGGTTAACTGCCCATCTGGACAGGAAGAGTCTTTACGTAACGCCGCTCAGCACCTTGATGAGCGTTTACAAGACATGGCTGCCAAGACAAAGATTACCAACGAAGTTCAACTGCTCACCTTTGTCGCTCTGAATGTCTGTCATGAGCTCGAAAGCCGTGATACAGTAGATGAGCAGCAAAAAAATGCGTTAAATGAGCAATTGGAAAGGCTCACCACATCACTCAGTGATGCACTAAGTAAAGTAAAGCCAGGACAGCAATAGCCTTTACCGCCAAACAAGAATTTACCCTGGAGTGTTCGTGAGGGGATTAAGTCCCTGAGCCGATAAGCAATCCCTAAGGGTTGGTACTTGATAGCTATTGAGCAAGCTCGGCTTGAACCGAGAAGCCTACGGCTATCATTGCTGATCCGCCTTGAACCAGCTGGTTCAAGGGTCAAAATCTCCAACGGCACTCTGGGGTATCCTCCTCGGTACCCAACAACCATGGGTACTCTTATGATTCTTTCTCGACAAGATTTCAGAAAACTAATCCGCACCAAGCGCAATCAACTCAATGATGAAACCCAGCAAAAAGCGGGGTTGGATATAATTGCCCAATTTGCTCAATTGCCGGAAGCCTCTTCAGCTCAACACATTGCCCTTTACCTGTCTGCTGACGGTGAAATCAATACCGCCCCACTAATTGACTGGTTGAGACAGCAAGGAAAAACGATTTACCTCCCTGTTATCCACCCATTTTCAGCCGGACATTTGTTGTTTCTACGCTACGACCTTGAAACACCTATGGTACTTAATCGTTATAAGATTCAAGAACCTAAGCTAGACCAAACTCAAATTATTCCCGTCAGTCAGCTCGACCTTATCTGTACTCCACTAGTCGCGTTTGATGACCATGGACATCGTCTCGGTATGGGTGGAGGGTACTACGACCGAACGTTGGAGCCTTGGTTCCATCATCAATCTGGGCCTAAACCCATAGGCCTCGCGCATGATTGCCAACAGGTCGAGCAACTGCCCACTGAATCTTGGGATGTGCCTTTACCAAAAATAGTGACACCAAAGCAGATCTGGGATTGGGAATAGCCTTAGATTGGTTATATAATCGCGCCGCAAACGTTAAATTCAAACCTCATTCAGGAGATGGGCATGACTCAAGATGAAATGAAGAAAGAAGCTGGTTGGGCAGCACTTAAGTATGTTGAAAAAGACAGCATTGTCGGTGTTGGTACAGGCTCTACGGTAAATCACTTCATCGATGCACTCGGTACAATCAAAGACGATATCAAAGGTGCGGTTTCTAGCTCAGAAGCATCAACTGAAAAACTGAAAGGTTTAGGCATTGAAGTCTTCGACTGTAATGAAGTATCGAACTTAGATGTTTACGTTGACGGTGCTGACGAAATCAACGCAGCGCGCGACATGATCAAAGGTGGTGGCGCGGCGCTAACACGCGAGAAAATTGTTGCCGCTATTTCAGATAAGTTTGTCTGTATCGTAGATGGTACCAAAGCTGTTGACGTTCTGGGTGAGTTCCCGCTACCTGTAGAGGTCATCCCAATGGCGCGTTCTTACGTTGCTCGTGAAATGGTTAAACTTGGTGGCGACCCTGTGTACCGTGAAGGTGTAGTGACAGATAACGGCAATGTTATCCTGGATGTGCATGGCATGCAGATCACCAACCCTAAAGAAATGGAAGATAAAATCAATGCTATCGCAGGTGTTGTGACGGTTGGCTTATTTGCTCACCGTGGTGCGGACGTGGTGATCACTGGCACGCCTCAGGGGGCTAAAATCGAAGATTAATTGAAGCTAGTTTCGGTTATTTCATTACAAACGGCACCATTAGGTGTCGTTTTCGTCTTTTATCCTATAAAAATTATTCCTTATTCCGTAATTTTCTTACCCAAAGTGTATTTTTTTTGTTAACTTAGTGAGCAGAAGACGCACAAGGAAAACGTTTGCGTCAGGCTTTTTGCTAACAAAACGTTTGCTTTAATAACATTACATCGCTTGTGCGCCAGTTAAGCCCCAAATTTCCATTTTAAGGACGAAGACAATGGCCAAAGTTTCACTGGAAAAAGACAAAATTAAGATCCTCCTGCTTGAAGGTCTTCACCCATCTTCGGTAGAAGTACTGCAGGCTGCTGGTTACACCAATATTGAATACCACAAAGGCTCGTTACCGGAAGACGAATTGCTAGAAGCGGTAAAGGATGTGCATTTCATCGGTATTCGCTCCCGCACTAACCTATCGCAGGAAGTGATCAACGCAGCGGAAAAGTTAGTCGCGATTGGCTGTTTCTGTATTGGTACCAACCAAGTCGATCTTAATGCAGCCGCCGTTCGCGGTATTCCAGTGTTTAACGCCCCATTCTCGAATACACGCAGTGTAGCGGAATTGGTGCTCGGTCAAGTCCTACTTCTACTACGCGGGATTCCAGAAAAGAACGCCCTAGCACACCGTGGGATCTGGAAGAAAAGCGCCGATAACTCGTACGAAGCACGAGGCAAACGCTTAGGTATTATCGGCTACGGCCACATCGGCACGCAGTTGGGTATTATCGCCGAAAACTTAGGGATGCGTGTTTACTTCTACGATATTGAGAACAAGCTATCACTTGGTAACGCAACTCAAGTGCATACCATGAGTGAGCTACTCAACAAATGTGATGTAATTTCTCTGCACGTTCCAGAAACCGCGGGCACCAAAAACATGATGGGTGCAGAAGAATTTGCTCGTATGAAACCGGGGGCGATTTTCATCAACGCAGCGCGTGGCACTGTAGTTGATATCGAAGCACTTTGTCATGCGATGGAATCTGGTCATCTTGCTGGTGCTGCGATTGACGTATTCCCAACCGAGCCTAAAACTAACGCAGACCCGTTTGAATCGCCACTGCAAAAATTTGACAATGTTATCCTTACCCCACACGTGGGCGGCTCTACACAGGAAGCTCAGGAGAATATTGGTGTAGAAGTAGCGGGTAAACTGGCGAAATACTCTGACAATGGTTCAACGCTTTCCAGTGTTAACTTTCCTGAAGTCTCTTTACCTGAGCATCGTGATTGTTCGCGTCTGTTGCACATTCATAAAAACCGCCCAGGTATCATGACTCAAATTAATACTATCTTCGCAGAAGAAGGCATCAACATCGCGGGTCAGTATCTGCAGACCAGCGCCGATATCGGTTATGTCGTCATTGATGTTGAAACCAGCCGCTCTGAAGAAGCACTTAAGAAACTCAAAGGTATTGAAGGCACACTACGCGCACGTATCCTTCACTAAGTTAAACCTCGACGCTATCAAAGCCACTGCTATTGCAGTGGCTTTTTGTTAACTCACATTTCTCCCCTCAAAAAGTATCGAGTCATAATGTTCCCTTAGGAACAAAAGCAGTTCGTTGATGTATTTCTGAACTATCACGCAACTGATCTATTACGGAATCCAAGTCGAACTTTTTCACACTAACCTTCTGTATTTTCGAAAATATTAATATTTATGCAACATTTATCACAGAAATAACTGTCATTATTCATACAATGCCCAACGCTTTCGAACGAAATTAATTTTGCTCGTTCACTTTCCCTTTACTTACCATCGCACAATAACAATGAGGTCCCTATGTTTGGAATCTTCAAACCTAAGGCGCACATCGACCGCTTATCTTCCGATAAGCTCGACAGCACTTATTCCCGATTACGTTGGCAACTCTTTATCGGTATTTTTGTTGGCTATGCTGGCTATTACTTAGTTCGCAAGAACTTTAGTTTGGCAATGCCCTACCTAATTGAACAAGGCTTTAGCCGTGGCGATCTTGGTGTTGCTTTAGCGGCAGTTTCAATTGCTTACGGCTTATCTAAATTCTTAATGGGTAGCGTCTCTGATCGCTCAAACCCGCGCTATTTCCTCAGTGGTGGCTTGCTGATGTCGGCGTTGATCATGTTTTGCTTCGGATTCATGCCTTGGGCAACCGGTAGTATCACTGCCATGTTCATCCTGCTTTTCCTAAACGGTTGGTTCCAAGGGATGGGCTGGCCTGCCTGTGGTCGAACTATGGTGCACTGGTGGTCTCGTAAAGAACGTGGGGAAATCGTTTCGGTATGGAATGTCGCTCATAATGTTGGCGGTGGCCTAATTGGTCCTCTCTTTATCCTTGGCCTGTGGGCATTCAATGACGACTGGCGTACCGCTTTTTACGTTCCTGCTTTCTTCGCCACGCTAGTTGCCATCTTTATCTGGATGACAGTTCGCGACACGCCACAATCCTGTGGTTTACCGCCCATTGAAGAGTACAAAAACGACTACCCAGACGACTACGATAAATCGCATGAAAAGGAAATGACGGCCAAAGAAATTTTCTTTAAGTACGTTTTTTCTAACAAACTACTCTGGTCAATCGCCATTGCGAACGCGTTTGTCTACCTCATTCGCTACGGTGTGCTTGACTGGGCGCCGGTTTACCTCAAAGAAGCAAAAGATTTCACGGTTGATAAATCTTCATGGGCTTACTTCCTTTACGAATGGGCGGGTATTCCTGGCACCTTATTGTGTGGTTGGATTTCCGACAAGCTGTTCAAAGGTCGCCGCGCTCCAGCCGGTATCCTCTTTATGGCCTTAGTGACAGTTGCGGTCTTGGTTTACTGGTTCAACCCAGCCGGTAACCCTGCGGTAGACATGATGGCGCTGGTTGCCATTGGCTTCCTGATTTACGGTCCGGTGATGTTGATCGGTTTGTATGCTCTTGAACTTGCACCGAAAAAAGCCGCAGGTACGGCTGCAGGTCTAACCGGACTATTTGGTTACCTTGGCGGCGCGGTTGCAGCTAACGCGATTCTGGGTTACACCGTGGATCACTTTGGCTGGGATGGTGGATTTATCATTCTGGTCGCATCTTGTATCGCATCTATTATTTGTCTAATTTATGCATTTGTTGGCGAACGTGCTCACCATAAACAGAAAGAAGCCGAAAAGGCAGCACTCGCTTAATACTCATCAAAGAGGCAGTACAGCTGCCTTATTTTAATCAAGGAATGAAGAATGAAAACAACGTCAGTTTGCGCTACATTTCTGGCTCTTAGTCTATCTGCTGGAGCTTTGGCTAAGCCTCTAGTCATCGCTCACCGCGGCGCATCAGGCTATCTGCCAGAACATACTCTAGAAGCTAAAGCTTTGGCTTACGCAATGAAACCGGATTACATCGAACAAGATGTTGTCATGACTAAAGACGATCAACTGGTTGTCCTCCATGATCATTACTTAGATCGAGTCACCGATGTAGCAGAGCGCTACCCTGATCGTGCTCGCGCTGATGGCCGCTATTATGCCATTGACTTTACGCTCGCAGAAATCAAAACCCTAAAAGTGACAGAAGGGTTCAATATTGATGACAATGGTAATAAAGTTGCGGGTTATCCGACCCGTTTTCCAATGTGGAAATCCGACTTCAGCGTCCCTACTCTCGCTGAAGAAATTGAGCTCATTCAAGGGCTCAACAAAACGCTTGGTTACGATATTGGTATTTACCCTGAAATCAAAGCTCCATGGTTCCACCGCCATGAAGGAAAAGACATCTCTTCTGCGGTACTCAAGTTATTAAAACAGTACGGCTATGACAGTCAGGATGACAAAGTCTACCTACAATGCTTTGACGCCAATGAGCTCAAACGCATCAACAATGAACTCATGCCTAGTATGGACATGGATCTCAAGTTAGTGCAACTGATGGCTTACACTGACTGGAACGAAACCATGGTCTACAAAGGCGACACGGCAACCCCGTATAGCTATGATTGGATGTTCGAATCAGGCGCAATGAAGGAAGTTGCCAAGTACGCTGAAGGCATTGGCCCTTGGAAACCAATGTTGGTCGATGATAAATCAACCAAAGACAACATTATTATCAAACCTTTGATGAAAGAGGCAAAAGCAGCAGGCCTAGATGTTCACCCATACACTTTCCGAGCCGATCCTGGCCGTATTCCGAGTTATACGGATAGCTTCGAGGGAATGATGGATGTCTTCTACAATCAGGTCAAAGTAGATGGCCTGTTTACCGATTTCCCAGACAAAGCAGTTAGCTTTCTCAACAAATAGTCCTTAAACAAAAAAGCCTTAGTCCATAACTAAGGCTTTTCTTTCACAACTAATATCAAGTTAAGGCTTCAGTGAACGCTCACCGCGTGCAATCCCTACCACACCACTTCGCGCAACCTCAATGACATCAGTCACTTCTGAAATCGCTTGAATGAACGCATCCAGCTTTTCACTGGTACCCGCTAGTTGAACCGTGTATTGAGAAGCGGTGACATCAACAATCTGACCACGGAAGATATCTGCTGTGCGCTTGACTTCTGCGCGCGCAAAGCCACTGGCTTTCACTTTAACCATCATCAGCTCACGCTCAATATGATCAAGTTCGGTAACTTCCTGAACTTTCAATACATCAATCAGCTTATTGAGCTGTTTCTGGATCTGTTCAAGCTGCATGTCATCCGAAATCGTAGTGATGTTCATGCGCGACAGCGTCTCATCATCTGTCGGTGACACCGTTAACGACTCAATGTTGTAACCACGTTGTGAGAACAGACCTACCACTCGAGATAATGCACCCGGTTGGTTTTCCATCAGCAGTGAAATAATGTGTCTCATATTACGTTCTCTCCGTTTTGCTTAGCCACATTTTGTCCATACCTTCGCCTTTAATTTGCATTGGGTATACATGCTCAGTTTCATCAACATTGATATCCACAAACACTAAACGATCTTTCATTTCTAATGCTTGTTTTAAACCAGACTCAAGTTGGTCTGGCGTTTCAATGCGAATTCCCGCATGTCCGTATGCTTCTGCAATCGCAACAAAGTCCGGAACGGAGCTCATATATGAGTTAGAATGTCTTCCTTGGTAAACAATGTCTTGCCACTGTTTCACCATGCCTAGGAAACGGTTGTTTAGGTTAATAATCTTAACTGGGATATCGTATTGCAACGCCGTCGACAGCTCCTGAATGTTCATCTGGATACTGCCATCACCAGTCACCACTACGACCTCTTCATCAGGCTTAGCAAATTTAACCCCTAGACCAGCTGGCAAACCGAAGCCCATCGTGCCTAGACCACCAGAATTAATCCAGCGACGTGGTTTATTAAACGGATAGTAGAGCGCTGCGAACATTTGGTGTTGACCCACATCAGAAGCAACGTACGCATCGCCATTTGTCAGCTTGTGCAGAACCTCAATAACTTGTTGAGGTTTAATACGCTCAGGCGTGGATTCATAAGACAAACATTCACGATCACGCCAAGTCTGGATATCATCCCACCAGCTTTGTAGTGCTTCACCATCGTTGGTGGAGCCTTGCTCCTCCAAGAGTGACACCATACTCGCCAGAACTTTCTCTGCTGAGCCAACAATAGGCAAATCTGCTTTGACGTTTTTCGAGATAGACGACGGATCGATATCAATATGCATCACTTTGGCATTCGGACAATATTTTTCTAGGTTGTTGGTGGTTCGATCATCAAATCGCACACCGATACCAAAAATTAAGTCTGCGTTGTGCATCGCCATATTGGCCTCATACACACCGTGCATCCCCAACATACCAAGCGAGTTTTTATGCGTACCTGGGAAGGCGCCTAACCCCATTAAAGTGCTGACAACAGGTAGGTTTAACGCCTCTGATAACTTCAGAAGCTGCTCATCAGCTTCTGAAATAACAGCGCCGCCACCGACGTAAAGAACAGGCTTTTTCGCCTCTAGTAATGCCTTCAAAGCCTTTTTGATCTGACCTTTATGGCCCGTTGTGGTTGGCTTGTATGAACGCATTGCAATACTGGTAGGATATTCGTATGGCAATTTGACCTGCGGATTCATCACGTCTTTCGGCAGATCAATAACAACCGGGCCAGGACGCCCTGTCGTCGAAATATAGAAAGCTTTCTTCATGATTTCAGGAATATCTTCCGCTTTCTTAACCAAGAAGCTGTGCTTAACAATAGGGCGCGAAACACCGACAATGTCACATTCTTGGAAAGCATCATTACCAATCAGGTTATTAGGTACGTTACCTGAAATCACGATCATTGGAATCGAGTCCATGTACGCGGTTGCAATACCTGTCACAGTATTGGTCGCGCCGGGACCAGAGCACACCAGAACCACGCCTGGCTTGCCAGTGGCACGGGTATAGCCATCTGCCATATGGGTAGCCGCTTGTTCATGACGAACTAAGACGTGCTTAATTTGATCTGTCTTAGCATGAAGCGCATCGTAGATATCCAAAACGGAACCGCCAGGGTACCCAAAAATTTGTTCTACGCCTTCTTCGATCAGAGATTGAACAACCATCTCCGCACCGGACAACATTGCTGTCATATTATTCTCCTCACCAGAATACCAATTAATAAGGTCAACTAATTGGGCTGGTTTTACATAGTCTAGGGCTTATTCGTAGCCTAAATCGAAATACTTTCACTTTTTCGGCTATGTCTTGCTCTGTCGTAACAGAAAACAAGTTCACGCAACAAATGTAACGTTTTCTTATCAAAGGGTCTAATGAGACATAATTCTCATTTTAAGCAATATGCTATTTATCAAACTAATATAAGGAAAGAACACCAGATGAAACAAAAAAAACAGAAAATGAGATAAAAAAAAACAAAAAATTCAGAGTAAAATATTAGCCAATGTCAGATAAGAGCGAAGCTTTACCCTCATCAGGTCATCTGTTTAGGTATAAAAAATCCCTCAACAGTCAAAGGCAACCGATTGAGGGAATTTTAAACAATTCAAAATTTAACTTGTTAGAGATTTACTTTTTCATTGCCGTATCACTGTACATTTCTTCGATTTCGTCCTGATATTTGTCGTTAATCACCTTGCGACGCAATTTCTGTGTTGGTGTTAGTTCACCATCATCCATTGAGAAAGCCTTTGGTAACAATTTGAACTTCTTAACCTGCTCAAACTTCGCCAGCTCTTGCTGTAGGTCGTTGACTCGTTGTTCGAGCATTTCCAACACCTGATGATGCTTAATCAGTTCAACACGATCATGATATTTTATGTTCAGCTCTTTCGCGTACTCTTCCAAACTGTCGTAGCACGGTACAATAAGCGCAGAAACAAACTTACGCGTATCGGCAATCACTGCAATCTGCTCAATAAAATGATCTTTGCCGATTGCTCCTTCGATCATCTGCGGCGCAATGTACTTGCCACCTGATGTTTTCATCAACTCTTTAATGCGTTCGGTAATGAACAAGTTGCCATTTTCGTCGATATGGCCCGCATCTCCGGTTTTGAGGAAACCATGCTCATCAAACGTTTTTGCCGTCTCTTCTGGCATCTTGTAGTAACCACGCATTACCATAGGTCCGCGGACTAGGATCTCATTGTTTTGGCCGATTTTTACTTGAGCGCCAGGCATCGCCATACCTATGGAATCTGGGTTGAAGCTATTGTCTGACCAACACGACACCGTCGCTGTCGTTTCTGTCATGCCATAGCCAAGCTTGACGTTAATTCCCATCGCATGGAAAAAGCGGCCAATCGTCTCATCCAACTTCGCACCACCACATGGCATAAAGTTAATTCGACCACCCAGTAGAGCGCGTAGCTTGGACAGCACCAACTTGTCAGCCAGCTGATGGGACTTTTTCAAAATTAAAGAGGGTTGACGCCCTTCCTGATCACAGGCGGCCATTTTAGCGCCCATATTCACAGCCCAGGTGAACAACACCTTGCGAATCATCGGAGCCTTGGAGACTTTTTCATGAATGGCTGAGAAGATTTTCTCGTAAAAACGTGGAACCGCACACATCACTGTCGGGCGCACCTCACTCAAGGCATCACGTACTTGCATGGTATCTTGTAGATAACAATTGGTAGCACCTTTATACAGAACGTAGAAAGTCCATGCTCGTTCAAAAACATGAGAAAGAGGTAAAAAGCAAAGAGAAACGTCAGTTTGCGATAGGCTTAAACGCTGATCATGACCTTCAAGTTGAGCACCGATATTGGCGTAATCGAGCATCACACCTTTCGGTTGACCTGTGGTACCTGAGGTATAGATCAAAGTGAGAAGATCATCTAAATTCGCTTGCTCTAAGCGAGTATCGAGTTCTTGCTGTTGGGTTTTATCTACATTGGCAATGAGTCTCTGCCAACGGATGGCAAATCCGTGTTCCCCCACATCAATATCATCAGACATAGCAACAATAAGTTCTAGTTGTTCACATTGATTAAAAATAGACACGGCAGCATCAAATTGAGCCTGTTCACCAACAAATAGAACTCTCACATCTGCATCTTGTAAGATATACGCAGATTGAGCCGCTGTGTTCGTTGGGTAAATGGGTACAGTGACCGCGCGAATTTGAAGAGCAGCAAAGTCCGCCACTGTCCACTGCGGCATGTTGTTAGAGAAGATACCGATCTTATCTTGAATTCGGATCCCATGAGCCAACAAAGCAAGTGACAAAGCATCCACTTGCTGACCAAATTGCTTCCAGCTAATGCCATTCCACATATCACCCACTTTGTGTTTTAGAGCAATACGGTCACCGCTTTTGGCAATCTGTTCACGAATTCTTTTTACAATATGAAAATCTAAGTTGGCCATCTTTTCTACCTTTAGCTTACACCTGTAAGCTTTTTAGAGCGCACAAGTGTACATTTAAGGCCATAAAAGGCAACTGACGGGTATCAAACTTATCCATTAAATCGTAAAAAACCTTGAATGGCGAATAGCCACTCAAGGTTTCATTCTTGCCATAAATAACGGTAAATTAGTCTAGGGCAACGACTTCACCGCAGATCATCATTAGCTGATCACGTAACCAAATATGACCTTTGTCTTTTTCGCTTGATTCATGCCAGCTTAGGAAGCCACTGATCTTGCCATTTTCAAATGGGAAATCCAGTATTTGCAACTGTTCTTTGTTCGCTGCATTTTCTACCATCCAACGTGGTGCGATAGTCACAAGCTCAGATTGTCCAACCACGTAAAGCACGTTGCTCAAGCTTGTTCCTTCGTAATACGCCTGCACATCTAGATCACGGTATGCTTGCTCAGAGAAACTGCGCTGACCATGAACACGAGAAAGTTTTGCATGACGCTCACCTTTAAGAAGCTCAGCAGTTACGGCATCCTGAATACGTGGGTGAGATTTAGAAGCAACAACAACAAGCTCGTCTTGGAAGATTTCTGTACTTGAGAAGCCTTGTTCGTCGAAACGTGCGTAATCAACCACGAAGTCGATTTCTTGATAGCGCATTCTCTCCGCTAATTGGCGGTCAAATTCAGCATCAAGATGAAGCTGTACATTTGGAGCCTGATCGTGAATTGTCGACATAATTCTAGGCGCAAAGCGCATATCACAAGGACTACAGATCGCCAGTTTAAACAAACGCGTTGATGTTTCAGGCGAGAAAATTGAGCTTGGTAGCTCATTACGGATAAGTTGCAGTGCTTGGCGAACTGGACCAAACAACAGACGCGCACGCTGAGTCGGTTGAATACCACGCCCCTGACGCATAAATAGCTCGTCATTGAACATAACTTTCAAGCGTGCAACCGCATTACTTACTGCTGGTTGAGACATGCCCAGGTTATGAGCGGCACGGGTAATATTTTGTTCTTGCATTACTGCGTCAAAAACAGTGAGAAGGTTTAGATCTACTCCACGTAGAGTACTTTCCATTCGGTAGCTAGCAATCGCACTCATAGATTCTTTCTTATCAATCATCAGGGCAAGCCTCTTGTATTCGTCAATGTAAATGGTTCTTAAAATGAATATTGGTTGGGAATAGATAACCCAGATAGTGTTATATTTATCCGTCAGATATTTCCCGGCGGATTGCTACTATCAGCGAATCAATCAATGATTAGCAACAAGATTGATAATTAATCAGTATTTTTTATTTAAGCTATAAAATTAATATTATTAATCATTAAGTTATGTCATATATAAAAAATTATAAATCGCAAATACTGTAAAGGATTAGCTAATCAATTAGGTTTAAGCATGAAGTTAAGATCGTGACGAGATGTATTGGTAGAAAAAATAATTTATAGGGTCGATACAAAAACAGCATCAATAATTTGATGCTGTGTACCCGAGAAAAGTGGCAATAAGCTAAATATTGGTGACGTAACTTGGAAAGTCTACTTTATCCCACAAGGTTTGAGTTAGCTCAGACTTGTTATCCCAGTCACCTTTTATCAGCCAGTCAGCAATCGCTTCAGCGACATCGGGATAAGTGACGCTTTCCGCTTGATCGTCATCGAGCCAATGACGTACAACAGAAGCGTCAAGCATGTCCATACAACTGGCTAGGCCTAGAACTTCTAAGGTTGCTACATTACTCATCTGCTCAAACTGCCCACTCAGGGGCTTAAGCAATAATTTTTTCCCTAGAGTCAGAGCTTCCGATGGGAGTTCAAAGCCACCATTGGCAATAACACCGTTACAGCGATTAAGGTGATATTGAAATTTCTGAAAACTCAATGGCAAATAGCATACATTGTCGACAATTTGCTCCTGCCTAATTTCCGGATGAAAGCAGACAAATCGCTGTTGTGAGAATCGCAGCAATAGCTCCGCGATATCATCTATGCTCTCAAATGGCAAATACACGAGCACAAAGTCTTCACCTTCGACTTGTTCATTATGGGTATGAACAATAGGAGGAAGAATGGGTTGATCGAAGTGGTACCAATGCAAACCGATATGGTGCAAAGCAGGAGCAAAGTACTTAATGATTTTTTTGTCTAGCCAACTCGCTCCTTTGAGAGGCACAGAGTATCGGAATGCATTCTGATGGCTGATACTGATGGAAACCTTGCCTTGCATTTTCGATGCCCATGCTGAAACGGGCTCAAAATCATTCAAAACGATATCATAATCACTTAAATCAAGCTGCCTCACCTCTTTACAGAAAGTGAGTAAGTTATTACGCAGGCATGTTTTATGGTAATTGACTTGGCCACTCTCAGTCACAAATGTCAAACCACGTCGAGTGTGATAATCACCAAACGCTTCCATTGAAAAGTATTTATCGACTGCACGACCAGAAAAAAGAAACTCAACGTCAATGCCCCGACGTTTGAGTGCATAACTCATTGCTCTAGCTCGAGCGATATGACCATTTCCTGTACCTTGAACCCCATACAGAACTCTCATACTTTACACTCCCATGATCACAGATAGTCCAATTTGAGCGCAACCAATACCCAATAGTGCACCGAGTACCACATCTGTTAGAAAGTGGACACCCAGTAAAATACGAGAAGCTGCAATCAAAGCCGCCCATAAAAAGACAAACATTTCTAGGTCGATGTAAAAGTGACTGATCAGCGTAGCCATTAAAAAAGCGGCGGCTGTATGCCCTGAAGGCAAGCTGTAACGATCTGAAGGTGTAATGAAGGACGTCACCAGTTCAGATAGCTCTTCTGGTCGGCGACGTTTAAAGAGGTTTTTAGCTGTCCAGTAGATAGGTAGCTCCACGGCAAAGGCAATCAAACCGGCCAGTAAAAAGAGCGTACCGATTTCGCCACCAAACCACCAAGCGACAAGGCCTATCACAGCATACAAATGCCCATCTCCCGTGTGAGAGACGGCTTTGCTCCATCGAGAGAGTGGATATGAGAATTTATGTTGTAGACAAAACAGTGAGAATGCCAAATCAAACTTGGCGATTGGTTCGATTGAACGCATTACCGACTCCTTGCAACGACGGTTCTACGTTCAAATTAAGAGAAGTAAGTGACAAATCAGTGAAGCTTTCAGGTTGATTCAGTTACATCGTTAACATCAACGCCAGCTTGGCACACGCAATGCCCAAACCCGCCCCTATCACGATATCAGTG
This sequence comes from Vibrio neptunius, assembly GCA_019339365.1. Classification (NCBI taxonomy): domain Bacteria; kingdom Pseudomonadati; phylum Pseudomonadota; class Gammaproteobacteria; order Vibrionales; family Vibrionaceae; genus Vibrio; species Vibrio neptunius. Next base: position 3,481,155 of record CP079859.1, read on the forward strand.
AAGAAGTGCACGCCCAGAAAAATACGTGAGGTGCTCACTGCTGCCGCCCAGCCGTACGCTGCAATCGCATATTGAGGGTAAAAGCTCGCAATTAATGTAGCCATCAAAAATCCAGCCGCAGTATGACCGGATGGCAAGCTATACTGATCCGCTGGTTGAATAAATGAGGTGAGTGATTCGGAACAATCATAGGGACGACGGCGCCGAAAACCATTCTTCAAAACCCAGTAAATGGGTAATTCGATGATAAATGCCAGAATGCCGACTTTAAGAAAAGCGGCACCTGTGGTCGTATCCAGCGCCCAAGCGATCAGGCCAATCAGCAAATACAGATGCCCATCTCCAGTATGAGAAATCAGGCGACTCAGCTTAGCCAGCGGCAGATTAAAGCGATGACCTAAGCAAAATGAGGACAATGCCAAGTCAAATTTGATGATGGGATCAACGGCACGCACGGTACTTTTCTCCTGTGATCACATGCGAAGTCACATCATAGGTATAGTGAGATGAACCAGAGATTAATCATCTCATTCATCTTGCCATTCACTGCTCGAATAGCAGGACAATATCTTCTGTATACCTAATATGGTTTATCGCCATAAATTAGTTCATTTGACTATTGATGAATAAAAAAACAACTTTAGGGTTGACGTACTCAGTGGAGTGCGGTACTAATCTATTAACTTAATTTTGTGGTTTATTTAACGCCCTAATAGGAACCGTTAACAATGATGAAGCGTTTTTCTATCCTGCTGAGCCTCCTCCTTATCGTGACACGATCGCGCGGGTAGGCTGTGGAAGAAAAATAACCACAATGAGATATCAGAAACCCGCACAAAGATGCGGGTTTTTTTATACCTAAAATACCGGAAGAAAACGATTAACAGTGTGGTAAACACACAAGTCAGGAAGGAAGCAAACATGAACGATCAAGTCATTATTTTCGACACCACGTTGCGTGATGGCGAACAAGCGTTGTCAGCAAGCTTGACAGTTAAAGAGAAACTGCAGATTGCCTATGCGCTAGAAAGGCTAGGTGTTGATGTCATTGAAGCGGGGTTTCCTGTCTCATCTCCTGGTGACTTCGAATCCGTGCAGACCATCGCCAAACACGTAAAAGACAGCCGAGTCTGTGCGCTAGCACGTGCCGTTGCGAAAGACATTGACGCTGCAGGCGAAGCGTTAAAAATCGCTGATCAATTCCGTATTCATACCTTCATTTCTACTTCCACCGTTCACGTCCAAGACAAACTACGCCGCAGTTATGATGACGTTGTCGAGATGGCAGTCAAAGCGGTAAAACACGCCCGTCGCTACACTGATGATGTCGAATTTTCCTGTGAAGATGCTGGCCGTACCCCAATTGACAATTTATGTCGCATGGTTGAGGCCGCTATCAACGCTGGTGCTAACACGATCAACATTCCTGATACCGTTGGTTACACAGTGCCAAACGAGTTTGGCGGAATTATCCAAACTCTGTTTGATCGTGTTCCAAATATTGATAAAGCCATTATTTCTGTTCACTGTCACGATGACTTAGGTATGTCAGTCGCTAACTCAATTGCAGCTGTTCAAGCAGGCGCACGACAAATTGAGGGTACGATCAATGGTATTGGTGAACGAGCGGGGAACTGCTCTCTAGAAGAAATCGCGATGATTATCAAGACTCGTCAGGAATTCTTGGGTGTTCACACTGGTCTTAAGCATGATGAGATTCATCGCACCAGTAAATTGGTCAGTCAGTTATGTAACATGCCAATCCAAAGCAACAAGGCAATTGTTGGTGCCAACGCATTCAGTCACTCTTCGGGCATCCACCAAGATGGCATGCTAAAGAACAAAAACACTTACGAAATCATGACCCCAGAGTCAATCGGTCTGAAAAATCAAGCGTTGAACCTAACCAGCCGCAGTGGACGTGCTGCAGTGAAAAGCCACATGGATAGCATGGGCTACAAAGAAGACGAGTACAACTTGGATGCGCTATACGAAGACTTCTTGAAACTGGCTGACCGCAAAGGCCAAGTCTTTGACTACGATTTAGAAGCGCTAATGCACTTTTCTAACTTGCGTGAAGAAGACGATTTCTACAAATTGAACTACCTAAGCGTTCAGTCAGGTAGCGTCATGGCAACCACAAGTATTAAACTGCAATGTGGTGATAAAGAGACGTCTGAAGCTGCGGTAGGGAACGGCCCTGTTGACGCGCTTTACCAATGTATCTATCGCGTCACCGGATATGATATCGTGCTAGACAAGTTTGATTTAACCGCGAAAGGCGAAGGTGAAGACGGGCTTGGTCAGGCTGACATTATTGCCAACTACAAAGGTCGTAAATACCACGGTACTGGTGTATCAACAGACATCGTAGAAGCTTCTGGTCAAGCACTACTGCACGTAATCAACAGCATTCACCGTGCAGATAAGATTGCCGAAATCAAACAGCAAAAAATCGCAACAGTATAAATAGACTCTAGGGATGCGAGTCGTCCCTAGAATAAAAGATATAAAAAAATTAAAGGATTATCATGACAGACAAATCTTACAATATTGCCGTTCTACCAGGAGACGGCATTGGCCCAGAAGTAATGCAGCAAGCACACAAAGTGCTAGACGCCATCGAAAAGAAACACGGTATTGCTTTCTCTCGCAACCAACACGATGTGGGTGGTATTGCCATCGACAATCATGGTTGCCCACTACCAGACAGCACAGTAAAAGCCTGTGAAGAAGCAGATGCAGTACTATTCGGCTCAGTCGGCGGCCCTAAGTGGGAACATTTACCGCCAAATGATCAGCCTGAACGTGGTGCTCTTTTTACCTCTGCGTAAGCACTTTCAGTTGTTCTGTAACTTGCGTCCAGCCCAAATTCACAAAGGCCTAGAAGCTTTCTCACCTCTACGTGCAGATATTTCTGGCAATGGCTTTGATATCGTCGTGGTACGTGAATTGACAGGTGGTATCTACTTCGGCCAACCAAAAGGCCGTGAAGGCGAAGGAGCGAATGAAAAAGCATTTGATACCGAGATTTATCACCGTTTTGAAATTGAGCGCATCGCTAAAATAGCATTCGAATCAGCGCGCTTACGTCGCAAAAAAGTGTGCTCTATCGATAAAGCGAACGTTCTACAGAGCTCTATCCTGTGGCGTGAAGTGGTCGAAGAAGTGGCGAAAAGCTATCCAGATGTCGAGCTGTCACACATGTACATCGATAACGCGACCATGCAGCTAATCAAAGATCCTGCGCAGTTTGACGTCATGCTGTGTTCAAACATCTTCGGCGACATCATCTCTGACGAATGTGCAATGATCACTGGTTCTATGGGTATGTTACCTTCTGCCAGCTTGAACGAAAGCCAATTTGGCTTGTATGAGCCAGCAGGTGGCAGTGCACCAGACATCGCAGGTAAAAACATCGCAAACCCTGTTGCACAGATTCTTTCTGCTGCACTAATGCTGCGTTACAGCCTAGGTGAAGAAGCTGCTGCACAAGATATTGAAGCAGCAGTATCTAAAGCACTGTCTGCTGGAGAGCTGACCGCCGATCTAGCAGGTGACAATCCTGCCCTTTCGACATCAGAAATGGGCGATAAAATCGCTGAGTACATTTTAAATTCATAATAATTATTCGCACCTGATAAGCCGTTGTCAGGTGCTATACACGGGATAGTAATAATGGGCAAAACACTGTATGAGAAAGTCTACGATGCACACGTTGCCGTAGCCGCCGAGGGTGAGAACCCAATTTTGTATATCGATCGCCACTTGGTACACGAAGTGACTTCACCCCAGGCCTTCGATGGCCTGCGTGAAAAAAGGTCGTCAAGTGCGCCAGGTCAGCAAGACCTTTGCCACCATGGACCACAACGTTTCCACCACTACTAAAGACATCAATGCATCTGGTGAGATGGCACGTATTCAGATGGAAACGCTGTCAAAGAACTGTGAGGAGTTTGGGGTAACCCTTTACGACATTAACCACAAATACCAAGGTATCGTGCATGTAATGGGCCCAGAGCTAGGTATTACCTTACCTGGCATGACGATCGTTTGTGGTGACTCTCACACAGCCACTCACGGTGCGTTTGGCTCATTAGCTTTTGGCATCGGTACTTCTGAAGTTGAGCACGTTTTAGCGACTCAAACGCTGAAGCAGGCACGAGCTAAAACAATGAAGATTGAGGTGAAAGGTCAGGTTAACCCTGGCATCACAGCGAAAGATATCGTTTTAGCCATCATTGGTGAGACAACAGCAGCTGGCGGTACGGGCTATGTCGTTGAGTTCTGTGGTGAAGCAATTACTGATCTGACGATGGAAGGTCGTATGACAGTGTGTAATATGGCGATTGAGCTTGGTGCCAAGGCGGGTCTAATCGCACCAGATGAAACCACGTTCGAATACATCAAAGGCCGTAAATTCGCACCTCAAGGCGATGATTTGGAAGCGGCTATTGAGTACTGGTCTTCACTCAAAACTGATGATGATGCAGAGTTTGATGCAGTCGTCACTCTAAATGCCGCGGATATCAAACCTCAGGTGACTTGGGGTACAAACCCTGGTCAGGTAATCGCCGTTGATCAACCTATCCCAGCACCAGAAAGCTTTGCCGATCCTGTCGAGAAAGCATCAGCAGAAAAAGCATTGGCGTATATGGGGCTAGAAGCTGGCAAAGCACTATCAGATTACAAAGTCGATAAGGTATTTGTTGGTTCTTGTACTAACTCTCGTATCGAAGACATGCGCGCCGCTGCAGAAGTAGCAAAAGGACGTAAAGTTGCAGACAACGTGCAAGCTCTTATCGTACCGGGCTCTGAGCAAGTCAAAGCGCAAGCAGAAGCAGAAGGCTTAGACGTCATCTTTAAAGAAGCGGGCTTTGAATGGCGCCTTCCTGGCTGTTCAATGTGCTTGGCGATGAACAACGATCGATTAGGCCCACATGAGCGTTGTGCGTCAACCTCAAACCGCAATTTTGAAGGCCGTCAAGGTCGTGATGGTCGTACCCATTTGGTAAGTCCTGCGATGGCAGCAGCGGCAGCAATTGCTGGTCACTTTGTAGATATTCGTGAGTTGGACTAAGGAGATAACAGATGTCAGGTTTTAAACAACACACAGGCTTAGTCGTTCCTCTAGATGCCGCGAACGTCGATACCGATGCCATTATCCCTAAACAATTCCTACAAAAAGTTTCTCGCTTGGGTTTTGGTAAACACCTATTCCATGATTGGCGCTTCCTAGATGATGCAGGTGAGCAGCCAAACCCAGAGTTTGTAATGAATGCACCTCGTTATCAAGGTGCCTCTATCCTACTCGCTCGCGAAAACTTTGGCTGTGGTTCCTCACGTGAACACGCTCCGTGGGCACTGGCAGACTATGGCATCAAGGCGATGATCGCGCCAAGCTTTGCCGATATTTTCTATGGCAACTCAATCAACAACCAAATGGTACCGGTTCGTCTCACAGAGCAAGAAGTCGATGAAATCTTCCAATTTGTAGAGGCAAATGAAGGGGCACAGGTTGAGGTCGACTTAGAAGCCAACCGAGTTCGCGCAAACGGTAAAGAGTATTCATTTGAGATCGACGAATTCCGTCGTCACTGCTTGCTAAATGGCTTGGACAACATCGGTTTGACACTCCAGCACGAAGATAAAATTGCCGATTACGAAAGTAAGATTCCCTCATTTCTCAAGTAATTAAAATCGATATAAAAAGGTTGGCTCATGCCAGCCTTTTTTATTTTTGAAAGTTATCATTCGTAGGCTCGGTCTAAAATCTTAATGTTGTTATGAATAGGACTGACCATGAGACTCTTTCTTGCTTTTATCGCCGCGTTGATATCTTTCCACGCTTCCTCTGCTCCCAAATCTGAACTTTGGCCCTACTGGAATACCAGTAATGAATCTAATACCACCAAAGTTGACCATCAGCCTTGGCAACAAATACTCGATAAATATCTCATCACGGAAGGCGAATACACCCTTTTTAAATACTCATCAGTCAGTGTCCAAGATAAACAACAACTCAATGACTACATAGTTCAATTGAGTCATATCAATCCACTTCAGTTAAGCAAAGCTGAGCAGTACCCTTACTGGGTAAATTTATATAACGCGATTACCGTCGATTTGATTTTAGACGCTTACCCAATCAAATCGATCACAAAATTAGGTGGGTTATTCAGTTTTGGTCCTTGGGGAGATGAAGTGGTTTCCATCAATGGAAAAGAGCTCACGCTGAATGATATTGAACATCAAATTTTACGCCCGATATGGAATGATCCAAGAACCCATTATGCGGTCAACTGTGCTAGCTTAGGCTGTCCAAACCTGCAATCTCAGGCGTTTACTGCTGAAAATACAGAAGCCTTACTTGAGCAAGCAGCGACCACCTTCATAAACAGTGAAAAAGGCGTGCTCATCAAAAGTGGTAATACTCAACTATCTTCCATTTATGATTGGTTTGCTGATGACTTTGGTAATAAACAAGAGTTGATCCAACACCTAGCTAAATATCGCCCAGAGTTAGAAAGTCTGAACGGCAAATTTAGTTATGCGTACGATTGGGATTTGAATGGTAAGGAATAGCGGGAACAGGGAACGGGGTAAGGGATGCGGGAACGGGCTTCGCCCTACGGCAAACTGGAAAGCGCTAGAAGGGTTGGAACTTGGTGTCACCCTCTGTTTTATTACTGTCATCCTCAAGAATGAGGGACGAGTGAGTTGAGGATCTCTTGTCGCAAGCCGAAAACCAAAATAGATTCCCTGCTCACTCCTCCGTCGCTCCATGGAATGACCGAAGCTATTGAAGTATGCGAATCTGTTTAATCTGTCCCCTTAGGAACCAGCTTCTAAACCATCGGCTCTATCAACTTAGCATCAACATTCACCTCTCGTAGGGCGAAGCCCGATCCCGATTCTAGAGGACGAAGTCCGTTCCAGCTCTCCAATACGCAGATACAAAAAGACCCCAGCATTTCTGCTGAGGTCTGGAATAAGTGGCGGAGCGGACGGGACTCGAACCCGCGACCCCCGGCGTGACAGGCCGGTATTCTAACCAACTGAACTACCGCTCCGCACTGGTTAGACTCTTGAGTCTAAGTTTTTTGCCTTTAGATTTTTCTAAAATCTAAAAACAGAAAGGGAACCTGGCAATGTCCTACTCTCACATGGGGAAGCCCCACACTACCATCGGCGCTACTTCGTTTCACTTCTGAGTTCGGCATGGAATCAGGTGGGTCCAAAGCGCTATGGTTGCCAAGCAAAATTCTTTGCTGGTGCTGATACCCAGACTCGAACTGGGGACCTCATCCTTACCAAGGATGCGCTCTACCACCTGAGCTATATCAGCATAATTTTGCTCAAGATATTTATCTCAAACAAGGTATTTAAAGCCTGGCGATGTCCTACTCTCACATGGGGAAGCCCCACACTACCATCGGCGCTATTGCGTTTCACTTCTGAGTTCGGCATGGAATCAGGTGGGTCCACAACGCTATGGTCGCCAAGCAAATTCTTTAATTCGGAAAGCTGCTTTCTCTTATACTAAGAGCGTGTTCTCTACACATTCAATCTGTTCTTGCTTTGAGTCCATCAAAACCCTTTGGGTGTTGTATGGTTAAGCCTCACGGGCAATTAGTACAGGTTAGCTCAACGCCTCACAACGCTTACACACCCTGCCTATCAACGTTCTAGTCTCGAACAACCCTTTAGGACCCTCAAGGGGTCAGGGAAGACTCATCTCAGGGCTCGCTTCCCGCTTAGATGCTTTCAGCGGTTATCGATTCCGAACTTAGCTACCGGGCAATGCCATTGGCATGACAACCCGAACACCAGAGGTTCGTCCACTCCGGTCCTCTCGTACTAGGAGCAGCCCCCTTCAATCTTCCAACGCCCACGGCAGATAGGGACCGAACTGTCTCACGACGTTCTAAACCCAGCTCGCGTACCACTTTAAATGGCGAACAGCCATACCCTTGGGACCGACTTCAGCCCCAGGATGTGATGAGCCGACATCGAGGTGCCAAACACCGCCGTCGATATGAACTCTTGGGCGGTATCAGCCTGTTATCCCCGGAGTACCTTTTATCCGTTGAGCGATGGCCCTTCCATTCAGAACCACCGGATCACTATGACCTGCTTTCGCACCTGCTCGAATTGTCATTCTCGCAGTCAAGCGGGCTTATGCCATTGCACTAACCTCACGATGTCCAACCGTGATTAGCCCACCTTCGTGCTCCTCCGTTACTCTTTGGGAGGAGACCGCCCCAGTCAAACTACCCACCAGGCACTGTCCTCAACCCGGATAACGGGTCTAAGTTAGAACATCAACACTACAAGGGTGGTATTTCAAGGACGGCTCCACCGATACTGGCGTACCGGGTTCAAAGCCTCCCACCTATCCTACACATGTAGGGTCAATGTTCAGTGCCAAGCTGTAGTAAAGGTTCACGGGGTCTTTCCGTCTAGCCGCGGGTACACTGCATCTTCACAGCGATTTCAATTTCACTGAGTCTCGGGTGGAGACAGCGTGGCCATCATTACGCCATTCGTGCAGGTCGGAACTTACCCGACAAGGAATTTCGCTACCTTAGGACCGTTATAGTTACGGCCGCCGTTTACCGGGGCTTCGATCAAGAGCTTCGACTTACGTCTAACCCCATCAATTAACCTTCCGGCACCGGGCAGGCGTCACACCGTATACGTCATCTTACGATTTTGCACAGTGCTGTGTTTTTAATAAACAGTTGCAGCCACCTGGTATCTGCGACTCTCAATAGCTCCATCCGCGAGGGACTTCACCGTCAAGAGCGTACCTTCTCCCGAAGTTACGGTACCATTTTGCCTAGTTCCTTCACCCGAGTTCTCTCAAGCGCCTTGGTATTCTCTACCCGACCACCTGTGTCGGTTTGGGGTACGATTCCTTACAATCTGAAGCTTAGAGGCTTTTCCTGGAAGCATGGCATCAATGACTTCACATCCGTAGATGCTCGACATCGTGTCTCAGCCTTAGAGAGAGCCGGATTTACCTAACTCTCAAGCCTACGCACTTGAACCTGGACAACCGTCGCCAGGCCCACCTAGCCTTCTCCGTCCCCCCATCGCAATTGTAAGAAGTACGGGAATATTAACCCGTTTCCCATCGACTACGCCTTTCGGCCTCGCCTTAGGGGTCGACTTACCCTGCCCCGATTAACGTTGGACAGGAACCCTTGGTCTTCCGGCGAGGAGGTTTTTCACCCCCTTTATCGTTACTCATGTCAGCATTCGCACTTCTGATACCTCCAGCAAGCTTTACAACTCACCTTCAACGGCTTACAGAACGCTCCCCTACCCAATACATAAAATGCATTGCCGCAGCTTCGGTTTACAGCTTAGCCCCGTTACATCTTCCGCGCAGGCCGACTCGACTAGTGAGCTATTACGCTTTCTTTAAATGATGGCTGCTTCTAAGCCAACATCCTAGCTGTCTAAGCCTTCCCACATCGTTTCCCACTTAGCTGTAATTTGGGACCTTAGCTGGCGGTCTGGGTTGTTTCCCTCTCCACGACGGACGTTAGCACCCGCCGTGTGTCTCCCGGATAGTACTTACTGGTATTCGGAGTTTGCAAAGGGTTGGTAAGTCGGGATGACCCCCTAGCCTTAACAGTGCTCTACCCCCAGTAGTATTCGTCCGAGGCTCTACCTAAATAGATTTCGGGGAGAACCAGCTATCTCCAGGTTTGATTGGCCTTTCACCCCTAGCCACAAGTCATCCGCTAATTTTTCAACATTAGTCGGTTCGGTCCTCCAGTTGATGTTACTCAACCTTCAACCTGCCCATGGCTAGATCACCTGGTTTCGGGTCTATATCCAGCAACTCGACGCCCAGTTAAGACTCGATTTCTCTACGGCTCCCCTAGATGGTTAACCTTGCTACTGAATATAAGTCGCTGACCCATTATACAAAAGGTACGCAGTCACACCACGAAGGTGCTCCTACTGCTTGTACGTACACGGTTTCAGGTTCTATTTCACTCCCCTCACAGGGGTTCTTTTCGCCTTTCCCTCACGGTACTGGTTCACTATCGGTCAGTCAGTAGTATTTAGCCTTGGAGGATGGTCCCCCCATATTCAGACAGGATATCACGTGTCCCGCCCTACTCGATTTCACCTAAAATGCGCTGCCGGTTACGGGGCTATCACCCTGTATCGCAGACCTTTCCAGAACTTTCACCTGACGCATTAAAGGCTTAAGGGCTAATCCAATTTCGCTCGCCGCTACTTTCGGAATCTCGGTTGATTTCTTTTCCTCGGGGTACTTAGATGTTTCAGTTCCCCCGGTTCGCCTCATTACCCTATGTATTCAGATAATGATACCTGCTTATGCAGGTGGGTTTCCCCATTCGGAAATCCCAGACTCAAATGGCTTTTACTGCCTAATCTGGGCTTATCGCAAGTTAATACGTCCTTCATCGCCTCTGACTGCCAAGGCATCCACCGTGTACGCTTAGTCACTTAACCATACAACCCCAAAGGGTCTTACAGTCAAACAACCAAAGTTGTCTGCAATTATTTAAACATGATGCAGACTCGATTTTGCCGGACTCAAATATAAACATCGCAAGGATGTTTCCAAGAACACTTGAATGTGTGTTGGTACCTAATGAACAAATCATTAGGATTTGAGAACTTTTCAATGAATAACAACGCATCTCATAGAGATGGGGATTGTTGTTATTCGTCAGCTTTCCAAATTGTTAAAGAGCTAGCTTTCTTTGCTAATAAATAGCTGATGAAAACCATTTTTAAGAACACTTACGCAAATGCGCTTAAAGATGGTGGAGCTAAGCAGGATCGAACTGCTGACCTCCTGCGTGCAAGGCAGGCGCTCTCCCAGCTGAGCTATAGCCCCATCAGGTGTTGATACTGTGTGCCAATTCTTCTGGGAGGAAGATTGGTGGGTCTGAGTGGACTTGAACCACCGACCTCTCGCTTATCAGGCGAACGCTCTAACCACCTGAGCTACAGACCCAGTATCGTCTCTTAACGTGTATAAACGTATCAATCTGTGTGGACACTCATCGTGACTCATTTGTCTTCACTTTTAAAAAGTGAAAGCAAACTGTCCATCGTATAAGGAGGTGATCCAGCGCCAGGTTCCCCTAGCGCTACCTTGTTACGACTTCACCCCAGTCATGAACCACAAAGTGGTGAGCGTCCCCCCGAAGGTTAAACTACCCACTTCTTTTGCAGCCCACTCCCATGGTGTGACGGGCGGTGTGTACAAGGCCCGGGAACGTATTCACCGTGGCATTCTGATCCACGATTACTAGCGATTCCGACTTCATGGAGTCGAGTTGCAGACTCCAATCCGGACTACGACGCACTTTTTGGGATTCGCTCACTTTCGCAAGTTGGCTGCCCTCTGTATGCGCCATTGTAGCACGTGTGTAGCCCTACTCGTAAGGGCCATGATGACTTGACGTCGTCCCCACCTTCCTCCGGTTTATCACCGGCAGTCTCCCTGGAGTTCCCGACATTACTCGCTGGCAAACAAGGATAAGGGTTGCGCTCGTTGCGGGACTTAACCCAACATTTCACAACACGAGCTGACGACAGCCATGCAGCACCTGTCTCTCAGTTCCCGAAGGCACAAGACTGTCTCCAGTCTCTTCTGAGGATGTCAAGAGTAGGTAAGGTTCTTCGCGTTGCATCGAATTAAACCACATGCTCCACCGCTTGTGCGGGCCCCCGTCAATTCATTTGAGTTTTAATCTTGCGACCGTACTCCCCAGGCGGTCTACTTAACGCGTTAGCTCCGAAAGCCACGGCTCAAGGCCACAACCTCCAAGTAGACATCGTTTACGGCGTGGACTACCAGGGTATCTAATCCTGTTTGCTCCCCACGCTTTCGCATCTGAGTGTCAGTATCTGTCCAGGGGGCCGCCTTCGCCACCGGTATTCCTTCAGATCTCTACGCATTTCACCGCTACACCTGAAATTCTACCCCCTCTACAGTACTCTAGTCTGCCAGTTTCAAATGCAATTCCGAGGTTGAGCCCCGGGCTTTCACATCTGACTTAACAAACCACCTGCATGCGCTTTACGCCCAGTAATTCCGATTAACGCTCGCACCCTCCGTATTACCGCGGCTGCTGGCACGGAGTTAGCCGGTGCTTCTTCTGCAGCTAACGTCAAATGATGCCGCTATTAACGACACCACCTTCCTCACTGCTGAAAGTACTTTACAACCCGAAGGCCTTCTTCATACACGCGGCATGGCTGCATCAGGCTTGCGCCCATTGTGCAATATTCCCCACTGCTGCCTCCCGTAGGAGTCTGGACCGTGTCTCAGTTCCAGTGTGGCTGATCATCCTCTCAGACCAGCTAGGGATCGTCGCCTTGGTGAGCCATTACCTCACCAACTAGCTAATCCCACCTGGGCATATCCTGACGCGAGAGGCCCGAAGGTCCCCCTCTTTGAGCCGAAGCTATTATGCGGTATTAGCCATCGTTTCCAATGGTTATCCCCCACATCAGGGCAATTTCCCAGGCATTACTCACCCGTCCGCCGCTCGACGCCGTTAACTCCACCCGAAGGCTTTGATAACTCGTTTCCGCTCGACTTGCATGTGTTAGGCCTGCCGCCAGCGTTCAATCTGAGCCATGATCAAACTCTTCAATTTAAGATTTTGTTCGGCTCAATGAATACTGACTTCAAAACTACTGTGTAATTTTAAAGCTATTATCGTTCCAACAGAACGATAATGAATTGACTGTGCTGAATCCGAAGATTCAATGGTCACTTCGTATCATTGAAACCTAATTTGAAGCCGAAGCTTCTAATTGGATTATCATCAACGAGTGCCCACACAGATTGATAGGTTTATATTGTTAAAGAGCTGTGCTTTTCAAGAAACTTTCTCTCAAAGCGGAGGTGCATTCTAGCGAGATAATTTGAAGAGTCAAACACTTTTTCAAACTTATTTTCTCAGAAGCTTTTCACCTCTCTAACACCGCTGAAGCCTTGTGGCGTCTGCCGTGTCAGTGGATGCGCATTATAGATAGACGAGGAAAGAAGGCAAGCACAAAAACCGTTTTTTTGATAAAAAAATGCTTGAATGACTATTAATCATTCAAGCGCTTGTTTAGTACCATTTTATCATCACCTTATTAGCAACCTACTCACAGAAGATTGTGGATAACTAGTCATCACTGTCGAAGAAATAAGAGACCCTTGAGCGTGGGTTTAAATACTCGCGAACTTTATCTGGCAGTTTATTTGGCAGAATAGCATTGACTATCTTTATTTCCTTCTCCGCCAAATCGATGATGGGGGCTTGCGTTCTCGGAACCGAGGGGTCATAGATAAGGACGTTGGGGAAAAGAATGTTACGTGCATTCACCGATATCACTAACCCCACCATATCATTAGACAATTGTACCACGGTTCCCGGAGGGTAGATGCCCATGAACTTAATTAGGATATTTAGGTTTTCGTTGTTGTATAGATGCTTACAATTCTTATATAGATGAGAAAGTGCCACATAAGGTATCTTTTGCTCTGAAGGAACGTTGCTGTGGCACAGATTGTCGTAAGCATTAGCTACTGAGATAATTTGCGTCAGCTCATCAATATGCTCCCCTTTCAAACCTTCTGGATAACCCGAGCCATCATTCAACTCATGGTGCTGGGCGATGACCGTTCTTGCACTTTCAGGAAAGCTCTCCATATTATTCGCGATATCCAAACCGTATTTAGTATGCAGTTTAAGATAGTTCTTTTCTGGTTCACTTAAAGGGGTCTGCTTGCGTACAATTGCAGAAGGAACTTTGACTTTTCCCATATCGTGGAAAAGAGCAGCAAAAGCGACTTCTTTAATTTTCTGCGCTTCAAGCTTCTTAGCTTGGGCTATCATCATGGCGATGACGGACACATTGAGGCAATGGAAATAAATATCTTCAAATTCACTTTTACCGTTCATCAGGTGTAAAGTGACATGATCATCACTAAGTAGCTTATCAACGATATCATCAACCAACTGCGCAGCTTCATCCACGGCCTGTTCTGGTCGGTTGCGAATTTTATTCATTACTGCACGCATTCTCGATAGTGAGCGCTCAAACTCTTTTTCGCAATTGATCACTCTGCGCCGATACGCACTGAGCTTTTCAATCCGATCTTGTTTCTCTTTCCATAACTTCTGTGCTTCAAGATCGATCTCCTCTGCTGAAGCATCATCCTTTTTCTCAGTCTCAGTCGAAGGGGGAAGAGGTTGAGTATCACTTTGATTCGGATTCATAAAGACATGCTTAATGCCTAAGTGACGAATCAAACGGATCTGTTCCTCGTCTTTAATCTTAAAGCTATTAAACAAAAACGGGTGCTCATTCCATTTGACTGGGAGTCGGATATGCAACCCTGGCTGGAGCCTGTCTACGGTGATTTTTATGCTAGCCACGATTTATATACAAATTAATCCTTGAAATAATTTAGGTGATATAAACACTGCGTTTACCAACGGCAAACTTGGGACGTGCCCTCTATTCGACTACTTCACTACATCGCAATGCAGCATCCAACGAATACCAAACTGATCTTCTACTTTTCCAAAGCGCCCTCCCCAAAAGGTGTCAGATAAGTTCATCATTATATGACCTCCGTGTGACAGCTTGTCGAACAATCTGGCCTGCTCATTGAGATCGTCCAATACCAACGACAATGCCATATGATTGCCAGAACGCTCTTTTGCCACTAGACCATCCGATAGCATCAGCTTCATCCCAAATGCTTCACATTCTGCATGCATAATCCAATCAGGATCGGCGCCCTCTATATGTTGTGGTGCATCCTTAAAATACTGCTTGGTGACAACAACACCGCCAAAAGCTTTGCAATAGAATTCAAGAGCTTCATCACAACGCCCAGCGAAAAATAAATAGGGGGTGAGTTGATACATGGATTTGGGTCCTTTCAGATAACATTCCTCTTTAAAAGATAGACAATAATTGCTTAACTAACAGAAAAAATTAAAGATTTTTGAGATTTATCAGCGCAACTGTAAGCGCTATCAAGACAATTGGGACACTAAAAATGCATGAATATAAGAAGGGATGCTATGAGACGGCTAGGCTCATCACTTTAATACTGGAATGGAAATTTATTGAGTTTAGAAACAACAAAGCCCCGACTTTCGTCGAGGCTTTGTTGTTTAAATATGGTACCGGTGGGCGGACTTGAACCGCCACGCCCGAAGGCAACGGATTTTGAATCCGTCGTGTATACCAATTTCACCACACCGGCATCATTAGGCTGTTGCCCTTTGATGGTTGGCATTATACGTAAGCAAAGTATTCGTGCAAGTGCAAAAGACTGAATTAATTGCCGTTTGCTGATAAAATCGCCACAAATTATTAAGCTGTGCGCAAAGTCTCTTTTCAGACTCACAGTGAAGCTATATTCTGACGCCTTCTAAAATTTGGTAAGTTATTATTATGTCGACAACAGATACCCTGCCACCAGCAGGATTGATGCGCCGCCTCGGTGCATTGTTTTACGATGGTCTGATCGTGATTGCGATTGAAATGATGGCTGCTGGCGTCGTAATTGCAGTTTTGCATGCGCTGGTTGCTATGGGGGGATTTAATGCTGCTCCTTACGCAGACGTCAGCGACTTTCTCACCAATCACCCAATATGGGGACCAGTTTATACTTTGTATCTCGCCGTCATTTGGATCTACTTCTTTGTTTTCTTCTGGACTCGCGCAGGACAAACTCTTGGTATGAGAGCTTGGAAAATACAAGTACGTAACGCCGATGGCAGTGCGATCTCAACTACCCAGGCTTTAATTCGAATTGCGACATCAGGCTTTGGACTAGCTAATTTTACTGTCCCGATTGATCCGAAAAAGCGTGGCTTCCATGACATTTGGGCTAAGACACAAGTCGTTGTCTTACCTAAAGCTCAATAAAGTAGAGGAAGGCATTGCCTTCCTCTTATTCTATCTATATCTGATTTAATCGACTTTTAGCTCTTTAAGCATTGACTCGGGTAGAGCTAACTCGTTATTGAGGTTCACTTTGATCCCTGCATCAATAATCGCCTGGGCTATTTGCTTTGCTTCTTCAAGAGAGTGCATGGCTGCAGTGCCGCATTGATATTCGTTTAATTCCGGGATCTTGCTTTGGTTTTCCACTTTAAGCACATCTTGCATTGCTGATAACCAAGACTGAGCGACCTGATCTTCTGTTGGCTTGCCAATCAAACTCATGTAAAAGCCAGTACGGCAACCCATTGGCGAAATATCGATAATTTCTACGCTATCGCCGTTTAAGTGACTGCGCATAAAACCTGCGTACAAATGCTCCAATGTGTGAATACCTTTCTCAGAAAGAATGTCTTTGTTTGGTGCAGTAAAACGTAGATCAAACACAGTAATGGTATCGCCTTTCGGCGTAGTCATCGTCTTAGCGACTCTCACCGCAGGGGCATTCATGCGAGTGTGATCCACAGTAAAGCTATCTAATAATGGCATTATCCTTCTCCTTCCTACCGAGCTAGAAAAACCAGCTCCGGTTGCTTTCCAGTTCTTGCTGGCACTGTTTGAGTTGCCAACCATAATCCTTTGCCTGCTGCTCAACTTTACGAGCAACTTTGATCAATGAAGGTTTGGATTGATAAGTTTTACGCTTATAACCACCACGTCCTTCATGATAGGCCAAATATTGATTGTAAGGATCCCATTTGGAGATCCCTAGTTGCTTCTGGGTTTCACTTGTGTACCAACCAATAAACATCAATGAATCATCAAAGTTGGTTCTCGAACCACCATGGCCTGTCGCTTTTTGAAAATCTTCCCATGCAGGGTCTTGTGCCTGAGCGTATCCGTAAGCGCTACTGACTCTCCCCCAAGGAATGATTCCCAACAGGTAATCTTTAGGCGGACGAGCGTCATGGCGAAAGCTACTTTCTTGCTTTACAAACGCCATCGCAACCTGAATAGGCGTCCCCCACTCTTCCTGCATATCCGCCGCATCATCATACCAATCTTTATGCTCACGGAAGATATCACAAAGATTGCTTTGATTCTTAGGTGGCGCCGTAGAACAACCACCTAAAGCCATCATACTGATTAGCAGTAAAGTCCTTTTCACAGCTTTTTCCTATGACTTTAAATAAGCAAAATAGTCATCTAGGAATTCATCGAAACTGAGCGTATCAGCTTGCTCGGTGTTTACTTGTGCATCACGGGAACGTTCAACTTCTTGCTCCATTACTTGCGCACTATACACTTGGAACGCATGATTCAAATGTTTTTCGCGGTACTGTAGGCCGAATTCACAGCCAACTTTGCCCAGTCCACCCAAGCGCTTAGTATCTGCCAAAAGCTGGCCAGAAATTGTTAGCTCCGGGTTATTTATCCAAGTCATCAACTTATGGCAAACCGACTGATAGGCTTCTCCACCAACAGTTGCATCCATCTTCTCTGCAATTAGAGTAATCTCATCGAATACACGTTGTGCCCAATCTTGTAGAGTCAAGATTTCACCTTTACAACCAATCTGCAGGTCTAGGCCTGGCTTACGCCCAGATTCAATCACTTTATTCCAGTTTTCACGCCAACATGCTTGCTCACAGAAATCCATCGGCTCTGATTCAGTAATCGCCGCCCAAGTAAGGAATAGGTCTAAGAAGCGAATCTGGTCTTCATCAATACCAATCGGGCTATATGGGTTAACATCTAATGCTCGTACTTCGATGTATTCAACCCCACCACGCGATAGAGCTTCGGATGGTTTCTCACCATCTTTTGCTACGCGTTTAGGTCGAATTGGTGCGTACAGTTCGTTTTCAATTTGTAATACATTGCTGTTTAACTGGCGATATTGACCGCCTACCTTAACGCCAATTTCAGCAAACTCAGCAGACGGCGTACGTATCGCTGCATTAAGGCCATCCAAGTACTCTTCCAAACTATTGAAACCAATTTTCAAGACGCTCTGAGCACTATTGGTGTAACCCAGATCACTCATACGCAAAGAAGTCGCATGGGGAAGGTATAGGGTTTCACCGATATTTTCGAATGGCAGCTTACTATCTCTTCCTTTTATAAAAGAGGAGCATAGCGCTGGAGAAGCACCAAAGAAATAAGGAATCAGCCAGCCAAAGCGGTAGTAATTACGAATTAGGCCAAAGTATGCTTCAGACTTAGTCGTCTGACGCTCTTGTTCAGATTGCTGTCCGTACAGTGCATCCCAGAACGACTCTGGAAAAGAGAAATTGAAGTGCACACCAGAGATGATTTGCATCAGACTACCATAGCGACGCTTCAAACCTTCTCGGTAGAGGGTTTTCATTTTACCTGAATTAGAGCTTCCATATTGCGCAAGATTGATATCATCCTCTTGGCTAACATAACATGGCATGGAAAGCGGCCACATTTTCTCTTCACCCAATTTAGTTTGAGTAAAGTGATGAATGTCCTCTAACTGCGCAGTCAGAGTTTTGATGTCACTGGATACAGGCGTAATGAACTCCAGCAATGATTCCGAAAAATCTGTCGTAATCCAATCATTCGCATAAGCAGAGCCCAGCTCTTTCGGATGAGGAGTCGTAGCCAGCCTGCCATCCTTTTTATAACGCAGAGTTTCTCTCTCTACACCACGGCTAAAGGATTGAAAAATATCAGGGGTTTGTGCAACTCGCTCCAGTCGCGCAGCAAAATCAGTCAAAATGAAGGTTCGCTTATAGTCTTGGTCCAATTACTTCTGGACCGTTTAAATTATCAGAGGGCAGGAGCTTCGCCAAACCCTCTCTCATGCTCTAATTTATGTGTACTCTAGCGGACGATTTCAAGCTCTTCTACTGGGATTTGCAAACTTTCTAGCTGAGGCTTTAGCGATTTTGCATCTCCAACCACAATGATCTGATAGGCATCAGGGGTAAACCACTTGGCTGCCATCTGATTCAAGGTATCTTTACTCACTGTATCGACAATCTCATTGCGCTGCTTGAGGTAGTCTTCGTCCAGACTGTAAGCCAGAATACTACTTAACAGCTGTGCTTTCTGTGAAGGCGTTTCATACTTCAGAGCATCTTGTTGACCGACTGCTAAGCGTAAAAATTTCATTTCCTCATCTGTCATTCCTTTTTCACTATACTGACTCAGCTCTTGTTCTATCTCTTTGATAGAAGCAACCGTTGAGTCGGCACGAACTTGAGCAGAGAAAACAATGGCACCAACTTCTCGATTCGCCGCGAAGTAACCATTTGCCCCGTAGGTGTAGCCTTTATCCTCGCGCAGATTCTGATTTATTCGGCTGTTGAAATTACCTGCCAAATTAAAATTTGCCAATTGTGTTAAATATACTTCGCCTGTTGCATCAAAAGGCAGCCCCTGACGTACAAAACGAACCATACTTTGTGGTGAGCTTGGTTTATCAATCAAGTAAATTTTCTGTGGGCCCTTTTTATTCACAAGTTGTGGGCGTAATAGAGGTGCTTCTTGCCCTTGCCAGTCTTCTAAAAAGGCCAATTCATTCTTAACCTGACGCTTGGTAATGTCGCCTACTACGACAATCTGAGCACCGTGTGGGGTGTAATGTTGGCGATAAAATGCTTTGACGTCATCCAAAGTCAATTCAGATACAGACTCTTTCGTTCCATCACTAGAGCGTTGGTAGATAGAGCCAGAAAACAGTACTTGTCTTGTTGCTTGAGAAGCCAGCCAACTTGGCTTCTGATGTTGGTAAACAATCCCTTCTAGCATCTGTTGCTTATTACGTTCAAAGTCGGATTCATTAAACGCAGGTTTAAATAAGACTTCCTCGACAATAGCCAAGGTTTGAGTCAAATTTTTCTCAAGGCTAGAAACGGAAATACTGGTCGTATAATTCGCGGCACTGATAGATACCGTACTGCCCAGTTTATCCAGCTTCGCCTGCAGCTGTTCGACTGTTGAATCTAACGTACCTTCTTCCATCATCGCAGCCGTTAGATTCGCTAGACCTTCTTTGCCTTGTTGAACATAGCGTTCTCCAGCTGGGAAACGAATTTCTAGTTGAACCGTAGGCGTCTCACTACTTTGGGTACCCAATAACTCGGCGCCATTATCGAAGTACAGTTTGTACAACTTAGGCATTTGCGCCTTCACAGCTTCAGCTACTTCAGGCATCACTGAACGATCAAACTCATCGACTGGGCGGCGATAAGCGAGATCTTGATCCTTGATCTTCTTATGCTTTGGTAGCGTTCTTTCTGGTGTAACAAAAGTCGCGGGTTCAACAACGTAATCGAGTTTACCTTTAGGTACCACACTCAACGTCACTTTGTGATGGCCGTTAAGGAAATCCTCATAAGCTTTCATGACAGATTCTGGCGAAACCGCACGTATTTGCTCTAGCTGAGTTTGCAGTCGATCAGGCTGTCCAAAGAAAGTCTGGTTGGCAGCGAGCTGAGACACCTTACCTTTTACGCTTTGTAGTGCGAAGACTGAACTCGCTTCCGCCATGCCAATGTTCTGATCTAGACGAGCCTGCTCTACCCCTTGTTCTTCAAACTTCTGCAATGTCTGCATCAGCGCTTCGTAAAGTGGTTTCAGTTTCCCTTTCTCTCCTGACGGAGCCATCGCATATACGTAGAAGTTACATGACAGCTCTGAACAATCTTGAAATGCGCCCGCATCAACGGCTTTTTGTGTTTTCACCAATTCTTGGTAAAGCAGGCTATTGGCCCCCTTGCCTAAAACGTTAGCAAGCGCATTCAATGAAGCTTCTGCCTTTTCTCCGAGATACGTCGTCGGCCAACCCACCAAAACCATAGGCTGTTGAATACGATCTTCAAGCGTGATGTATTTATCTTCTGTCAGCACAGCAGGCTGCTTTGGTGCCTGCTTGACTTCCGGCCCCTTGGGAATGGAACCGAAATACTTATTGACCCATAGCAGTGTCTGCTCGACATTTATATCACCACCTATTGTCAACACGGCATTATTCGGCCCATACCAGCGTAGGAAAAATGCTTTAAGGTCGTTGACATCAACACGATCGAGATCTTCCACATAACCAATGGTTTGCCAAGAGTACGGGTGACCTTCTGGATAAAGCGCTTCGCCCATCCTTTCCCACATCAGGCCATATGGTCTGTTGTCATAATTTTGTGCACGTTCATTTTTCACCGTATCTCGCTGAATCTCAAACTTGCGCTGTGAAACAGCATCAAGCAGGAACCCCATCCGATCGGATTCCAACCACAGCATTTTTTCTAACTGATTCGAAGGCACCGTTTCGAAATAATTGGTTCGATCGCGATTAGTGGTCCCGTTAAGGGTACCTCCTGCTTCGGTAATGATTTTAAAGTGCTCCTGATCCCCAACATGCTCACTGCCTTGAAACATCATATGCTCAAAAAAGTGGGCAAAGCCTGATTTACCAATTTCTTCCCGCGCAGAGCCGACATGATAAGTGACATCAACATGGACCAAAGGATCAGAATCGTCAGGAGAAAGAATAACCGTTAAGCCATTATCAAGTTGATATTTGGAGTAAGGGATCATCGCCTTACCTGACTCTGCTGGCACTTCCTCAATCAAAGAGACGCCTTGAGGAAGTGAAGATAGCTGAGGATCAGAAAAGAGTGTGTTGCTTGAACAACCATAAAGAGCAACGAGAGAAAATGCACCTAGCCAGATTTTTCTCATGACATCTCCTAGAAAAAACCGTAGTAAAGGGCTGCCAACAGGCTATACCGCAATGCTTTACCAACCACGATTAACCATAAACAAGGCCAAAAACGCATTCGTAACCAGCCTGCAGCCAAACAAAGCGGATCACCTATAACAGGCAACCAGCTAAATAAAAGGGACCAATAGCCGTATCGACTCAGCCATTGTAGTGCTTTATGACCATACTTTTCGTTTTGAGTTCGATTGGGCAACCATAAACCCAGCCAGTAATTAGTCAGGCCACCTAAGGTATTCCCTAAGGTCGCCAAAGCAATAACAGAAAGAGTGGAGTATTGATTGAGGTTCAAAACGGCAATCAACCCAGCTTCTGAACCTCCTGGAAGCAGGGTAGCACTCAGAAAGCCAGACAGGAATAGAACCCAAAGTGCAGAATCAGAAAACCATAGAGCGATACTTTCAAACGCGGTGTTAAATGTCTCTAGCACTGCATATCAAGCAAGATCTTGCCTCGCGTATGCCCAGTTTCAATTTGTTTATGCGCGTCCATCACCTGCTCCATAGGGTAGATATGCTGGATCTCTGTTTTCAGCAGCCCGACGCTGACCATGTAAATCAAGGCGTCTAACTGTTCAGGGTTCGGATCAACCAGCATGCCTGTCGCTTCAAATCCAAGCAATTTGGCCTTTTCGCAAATCAGCTCTGCTGTGATAGTCGGCACAGTCACCACTTTAGCCCCATCTTTCAGGCACTTGAGCGCGTCCAAAGCCGCATCTCCACCAACAAGATCGATCAGCACATCGGCTTCTTCAACGCGCTCTGAAACAGGGGAAAACTGATAGTTCACCGCATGGGCACCTAAAGTTGCCATGTAATCAAGGTTGGCTTCACTGCAAGTGGTAAAGACTTCAGCCTTCGCGGCCACAGCAACCTGAATGGCAATATGACCAACGCCACCGGCACCAGCGAGAATAAGCACTCTTTGACCTTCCTTAACACTGGCTTTGTCCAAAGCCTGAACCGCAGTTTGCCCTGCCAGAGGTAACACCGTTGCGGCTTCTAAAGTGATAGACTCTGGCACTAAGCTAAGTTCGGCCTCAGGCACACACACGTACTGACTGTAGCCGCCGCCTTGAAGCGGGAAGCCAATAAATCCGGCCACTTTGTCACCCGCAACAAATCGCTTTGCTTGCTCGCCACACGTCACCACTTCACCAGAAATATCATATCCCGGTACCCAAGGTAGATTATCTTTATTCTGTGAAGCGGCCCAACCAAGCCCTGCACGTGTTTTCACATCAATAGGATTAACGCCAGCAAAAGCGACTTTAATCAACACCTCACCTTGTTGAGGCTCAGGCACAGCGCTAGTTTGAATGGCTAAGACTTCAGGATCACCAAATTGAGTTATCGCGATTTGTTTATTTTCCATGTCATCATTTCCCTATCGATACGAAAAAGGGATGCGAAAGCATCCCTTTGAATATATACCATTTATTGGCTACAAGTTAACTGCCTATTCTCAAATTGACTAATAACTTACGTTAATTCACCAATGCTAAGAGGATACCTGCAGCCACCGCAGAACCCAAAACCCCCGCAACATTAGGCCCCATTGCGTGCATCAGGAGGAAGTTTTGTGGGTTAGCATCCAAACCAACCTTATTCACCACACGCGCCGCCATAGGTACGGCAGATACTCCAGCCGCACCGATCAATGGATTGATATCTTCTTTGGAGAACTTATTCAACAACTTAGCCATTAAGACACCGCCTGCAGTACCAATACTGAAAGCAACAGCACCTAAAGCAAGAATACCTAAGGTCTCTACATTGAGGAATTCTTCCGATTGAAGCTTAGATCCCACTCCTAAACCAAGGAAGATGGTGACAATATTGATTAATTCGTTCTGCGCCGTTTTCGACAATCTATCCACCACACCCGCTTCGCGCATCAGGTTACCGAGACAAAACATACCAACTAGTGGGGTCGCTGAAGGTAGAAACAAGATTGTCATCAACAACACAGCAAGTGGAAAGAGAATTTTTTCAGCTTTGCCTACATGGCGCAACTGAGCCATCTTAACCTTGCGTTCTTCAGGTGTTGTCAGCGCTTTCATGATCGGTGGCTGAATGATAGGCACAAGAGCCATATAGCTATATGCCGCTACGGCAATCGCACCGAGAAGGTCCGGTGACAACTTGCTTGCTAAGAAAATAGCGGTTGGGCCATCAGCGCCACCAATGATGGCAATCGAAGCCGCATCAGGCATGCTGAATTCCATGCCCGGCACGTAATTGAGTAGAATCGCGCCAAACAGCGTCGCGAAGATACCGAATTGTGCAGCGGCTCCTAACCACAAGGTCTTCGGATTGGCAATCAAAGCACCAAAGTCAGTCATTGCTCCTACGCCCATGAAAATCAGTAACGGGAAGATCCCCGACTCAATCCCCACATAGTACACGTAGTAAAGCAATCCCCCTCATCGGTAAAGCCTGCATTAGGTATATTGGCCAAGATGGCACCAAAGCCAATGGGCAATAAAAGTAAGGGTTCAAAACCTTTACGAATAGCCAAATACAACAGAATACAACCAACCAGAATCATGCATATCTGGCCAAACTCAAAGTTAGCAATCCCTGTTTCTGACCATAAGGTCATTAATCCGTCCATGATGCTCCCTTACGCCAAGCTCAATAGCGGTGCGCCGACCGTCACTGAATCACCTTCCTTAACGTGAAGCTCTTGAACAATACCGCCACGGGCTGCACGAACTTCAGTTTCCATCTTCATCGCTTCGAGGATCAGAAGTACTTCACCCTCTTCAACTTGAGAGCCACTTTGAACATTCACTTTGAAAATATTCCCCGCCAATGGCGCAGGAACCATCTCTGAATTGCCTGATTGAGCAGCAGAAGCTGGCGACGCCTGTTGAGGCGTTGAGCTAGACGGAGCAACCGATGTCAATTGACCTTGTGGGCCAACTTCTACATCGTAAATTTGCCCGTCAACTTTCACACTGTAAGTCTCGATACTACCCTTTTCTGGCTGAGGAGCAGGCGCTGCCACAGGCTCTTCTTTACCTGGAGCAGGTTCGAAAGCATCAGGATTATGACGATTTTTAAGAAACTTCAGACCAACCTGAGGGAAGAGTGCGTAGGTCAATACATCATCAATCGTATCTGCCGCCAATGAAATACCGTCTTGTTTTGCTTTAGCCAGTAAATCTTCAGTGAGGGTATCTAATTCAGCTTCGAGTAGATCAGCAGGTCGACAAGTAATAGCCTCTGCACCATCCAGTACTTTTGCTTGTAGCTCTGGATTGACTTCAGCCGGAGCGACGCCGTACTCCCCTTTTAAGACGCCCGCCGTCTCTTTAGTGATGCTCTTGTAACGCTCACCCGTTAGTACGTTAATCACGGCTTGTGTGCCGACAATCTGTGAAGTTGGTGTCACAAGAGGAATGAAGCCCAGATCTTCGCGCACGCGCGGGATCTCGTCCAATACTTCATCAATACGATCCGCCGCACCTTGCTCTTTAAGCTGGCTTTCCATATTCGTCAGCATGCCACCTGGCACCTGAGCGATAAGAATGCGTGAATCGACTCCTTTCAGCTGACCTTCAAACTTCGAATATTTTTTACGAACTTCGCGGAAGTAAGCCGCTATTGGTTCGATCTCATCCAACTTAAGGTTGGTATCACGCTCTGTACCTTGGAGCATCGCAACCACAGTTTCCGTCGGAGTGTGACCGTATGTACAGCTCATTGAGGAGATCGCAGTATCAAGAATATCGACTCCAGCTTCGACTGCTTTGACTGCTGTTGCAGTAGAAAGGCCAGTCGTTGCGTGACAGTGAAGTGCTAAAGGAATATCGGTCGATGATTTGATACGAGAGATCAGCTCTTCCGCTTCATACGGCTTAAGCAAACCTGACATATCTTTAATGCATAAAGAATGGCAACCAAGATCTTCAAGGCGCTTCGCCAGATCAACCCAAGTGTCGGTATTGTGAACCGGGCTAGTAGTATAAGAGAGCGTACCTTGTGCGTGAGCGCCTACATCGACTGCAGCCTTGACCGCTTTCTGGAAGTTGCGTACATCGTTCATTGCATCAAAAATGCGGAATACATCCATGCCATTGGCGTGTGCACGTTCGACAAATTTTTCAACCACATCATCTGCGTAGTGGCGATAACCTAGCAGGTTTTGGCCACGAAGCAGCATTTGCATAGGTGTATTGGGCATCGCTTTTTTAAGCGCACGTAGGCGTTCCCAAGGGTCTTCTCCTAAGAAACGGATACACGCATCAAAGGTAGCACCACCCCAAGTTTCTAAAGACCAGTACCCCACTTTATCGAGCTCCGCTGCGATAGGTAACATATCTTCAAGACGCATACGAGTAGCAAACAGCGACTGATGGGCGTCACGAAGCACCACGTCGGTTAAAGCTAGTGGTTTAGACATGCTCATTAACTCCTTTTAATCCATTTAAATGCTACTTAGCAGTAGAAGTGCGATGTTGATGCACCGCAGCAGAAATCGCTGCAACTACCTTGGGGCTAATAGCAGAAGAGGTTGGTTGAATTTTATTATTTTGTTTCGGTGTAGCGATCGGCTCTGGCACTTCTTCTGGCAACAGTTTAGACATTAGCCGAACGAGATAGACGAGAATAGTTAGGAATATAAATACTACGGCCATCCCTGTAAGCATCAGGGTCGCAGCATCGACTAGCAGGCTTCCAATATTTTCCATTTTAAGCATCCTTTCTTTGTCATCCTGACAAGATATTGGCCATTTAATAATTGGGACTTCGTGTCCTAAATGACCTTTTTAACGTCAGTTCTGTGCTGACGCTTCCTTTCAGGAAAAGTAGTCAAATATCCTGATAAGAGGTCTAGGATTATCTCGATTGGTTAAAATTTGTCAATTTTGTTTAAAGCACTCTTGATGATATTGCACATTTCTAGGGATGATTGCGTCATAAAAATCACATAAATCTGCAATCTGAGACGATATAAGAATAAATAACTGCCTATTTTCAGACGTTATTAGATAAATCGGATGATTACTGCGATAGGGGTAATGTTTTCCAAAAAAGTTCTTAGAAAACAACAATTTGTAAAAACAAAGTTAATAAAATGATAAGAAATTGTTAAAAGAAAAGCCCTGCTATTTCTAGCAGGGCCTTTATATGGTGGCGCGCTCGGAAGGATTCGAACCTTCGACCGCCTGGTTCGTAGCCAGGTACTCTATCCAGCTGAGCTACGAGCGCGCAATGTTTTATATTGAAGAGTCAATATCAGGTCAGTGACCTTAATTAATGGCGCGTCCTGGAGGATTCGAACCTCCGACCGCCTGGTTCGTAGCCAGGTACTCTATCCAGCTGAGCTAAGGACGCACGGGGTGTTCAACAAGCTTTAAACTTACTAAACGAGATAGTGGCGCGCTCGGAAGGATTCGAACCTTCGACCGCCTGGTTCGTAGCCAGGTACTCTATCCAGCTGAGCTACGAGCGCGCAATGTTTTATATTGAAGAATCAATATCAGGTCAGTGACCTTAATTAGTGGCGCGTCCTGGAGGATTCGAACCTCCGACCGCCTGGTTCGTAGCCAGGTACTCTATCCAGCTGAGCTAAGGACGCACGGGGTGTTCAACAAGTTTTAAACTTACCAAACGAAATAGTGGCGCGCTCGGAAGGATTCGAACCTTCGACCGCCTGGTTCGTAGCCAGGTACTCTATCCAGCTGAGCTACGAGCGCGCAATGTTCTCCCAAAAGAGAGTTGTGAAGTATATCACACTACTTCTTTGAAACAACAGGGCTTTAAAACAAAAAAATTGGCCATAAGCCAATTAATGGCGGTGAGGGAGGGATTCGAACCCTCGATACGGCTACAAACCGTATACTCCCTTAGCAGGGGAGCGCCTTCAGCCTCTCGGCCACCTCACCGTTTTATTCCCTGGTAAGGAAATATGGCGCGCTCGGAAGGATTCGAACCTTCGACCGCCTGGTTCGTAGCCAGGTACTCTATCCAGCTGAGCTACGAGCGCGCAATGCTTGTTTTAAAGCAGCTCCGAAGAGCAGTGCAAGAATGGCGGTGAGGGAGGGATTCGAACCCTCGATGCGGCTACAAACCGCATACTCCCTTAGCAGGGGAGCGCCTTCAGCCTCTCGGCCACCTCACCGTCTTGCGGAGGCACATATTACGATTTACCCAAAATATGTCAAACATTTTCTTGGCAAAATCAGCAAAAAGTTGGCCAACCGTTGGCTATTTAATCAAAGCGATGCTAATTCGCTCTTTTTGCTATAAATATGCCTATCAACAATATAAAAAAGGCTGACATAATGTCAGCCTTCTCGTGTAATTAGTAGTTGCCTGGTGCAGTGTTACCATTACCTTTTTCTGCCTGAATGCGCATGTAGATTTCTTCACGGTGAACAGACACTTCTTTCGGCGCATTAACACCGATACGTACTTGGTTGCCTTTCACGCCCAGTACTGTGACTGTGACTTCATCACCGATCATTAGAGTTTCGCCAACGCGGCGAGTTAAAATTAGCATTCTGTGCTCCTTGAGTAATCTCTGATTTTTCTTGCTACGAGGCTATTATCCAACAAAAGTTATATTTTCGTAAACTCTATTCTCGAGCCTAATTAACCTAAAAAGGCATGTTTTTGCTGGCAGTCGAGCGCCTCTGCAGAAGTAATGTAAGCATCATGCAGTATGTTTGCCGCTTTGTCGACGTATTCTGGAGACAACACCAACATCAACGACTGTGAATTCACTGCATAATGCATCACATCTATCCCCTGTTCAGACAACAAGGCATAAGACTGTTCAACCAATCCTTCGACCTGAAGGCCTACTGCTGTAAGCAAGCTAACCTCTTCACTATTACGGATTTTGTCACCGAACACCAGTTCCAGCTTGGCATAAGCATCGTGTTTTATCACCGCACCTACCCATTCTGCATGGTCGATCACATTCCAAATCGTGACACCCAGCATCTGACACTGTTTCTCTAGGCCACAGAATGCATCACGGTCAACCTTAAGCATTGTCAGTTCACGCTGGATTGCGACACCACAGATCGCCTTTTGGCATTCACTGCCCTTGACCAGACTGCCTGTATTGCTATCAAACGTGGAGAGAACACGAAGTGGCACATTATGTCGCCAAGCGTACTGAACCGAAGGAAGGTGGAGCACTTTCGCTCCTTTACGTGCCATTTCTTCCATAGAAGGAAAATCAATCACATCCAGCTTCTTGGCACTAGGAACCGTGCGAGGATCGCAAGTATAGATGCCGTCGACATCAGTAAAAATCTGGCACTCTTCAGCTTGTAGAAAGCCAGCTAAAGTAACAGCACTGGTATCAGATCCCCCTCGACCTAACGTGGTGATGTCCCCATTCTCATTTATACCCTGGAAGCCCGCGACAATGACAATATTGTCTTGTGCCAGCCATGATTCAATTGTTGAGGTATCAATGTGCTTAATCGTCGCGTCATTGTGTTGATTGTCCGTCACAATGTTCGCTTGTGCTCCGGTAAGTGAGCGTGCGGCATAACCTAGTTTATTTAGAGTCATTGCCAGCAGTGCCATCGACACCTGCTCACCAGCAGAGAGCAAAACATCAAGTTCTCGGGCAGTTGGCACGCTGTCTACCTGCTTTGCCAAATCCAATAGTCGGTTTGTCTCTCCAGACATAGCAGACACAACGACTACAACTTGATTACCATCATTCTTCGCCTTAATGATGTGCTCAGCGACTTTGTGGATCCTTTCAATTGAACCCACAGAGGTTCCGCCAAACTTTTGCACGATAAGGGGCTTTTTCACCAGTCTTCACCTTCCCAAGACCAAAGTCTCATTAGGCCGCATTCAATCAATTGAATATTGTTTGCAGCATTAATAACAAAAACCAAGCTGCTTAATCAGCACAGAGTAACTGAGCTATTAAACCACTTGGTTAGTAGAAAAAAATTACGCCCAATCAAACAATTGATTGAGCGTATTTATATACAAATCAGATTTTACAGGCGCTCTTCAAGCCATGGCTGAACAGACTTGATTGCTTCAGGAAGCGCTTCAACGTCTGTGCCGCCAGCCTGAGCCATGTCAGGTCGACCACCACCTTTGCCGCCGACTTGCTCAGCAACCATTTTCACTAAGTCGCCCGCTTTAACTTTGCCGATAAGATCTTTTGTGACCCCCGCAATCAAACCAATCTTCTCACCATTGACGTTCGCCAGCATGACGACACCACTGCCCATCTGGTTCTTGATGTCATCAACCATAGTACGCAGGTTCTTAGGATCGGCATCTTGCATCGCAGCGATAAGGACTTTAACGCCGTTGATCTCTTGAGCTTTGCCCATGATGTTTGCACTTTCAGCTGCTGCCATCTTGTCTTTTAGCTTCTGAATCTCTTTCTCTAGAGATTTTGCTTTCGACGCAGATTCTGCAAGCTTCTCTTCGAACTTCGCTTGTTGAGCTTCGATTGCGTCTAGTGCTGCTTCACCGGTTACGGCTTCGATACGGCGGATACCTGCTGCGATACCACCTTCAGAAGTGATCTTGAATAGGCCAATATCACCCGTGTTTGATGCGTGGATACCACCACAAAGCTCAGTAGAGAACTCACCCATAGATAGAACGCGAACCTCATCATCATACTTTTCGCCGAATAGTGCCA
Source organism: Vibrio neptunius (assembly GCA_019339365.1). NCBI lineage: Bacteria > Pseudomonadati > Pseudomonadota > Gammaproteobacteria > Vibrionales > Vibrionaceae > Vibrio > Vibrio neptunius. The sequence continues at coordinate 3,511,522 of CP079859.1, forward strand.
TTGCACCTTTCTGCTTCGCTGACTCGATGTCCATCACGTTAGTTTCAATAACGTGGTTGCGACGAACTTGAGCATTCACGAGGCGCTCAACGTCTTTTAGCTCTTCTGGCGTTACCGCTTCTAGGTGTGAGAAGTCGAAACGTAGGTTTTCAGGTTTAACTAGCGAGCCTTTCTGAGTAACGTGCTCGCCCAGTACTGAACGTAACGCTGCGTGTAATAGGTGAGTCGCTGAGTGGTTAAGAGAGATGGAAGCGCGACGCTCAGCATCGACAATCGCTCCTACTTCATCACCTTTCGCTAGAACGCCTTCCACAAGAACACCATGGTGCGCAATTGCGTTACCTAATTTCTGAGTATCTTCGACTTTAAAAAGACCAGATTCGGTTTTTAGCACGCCCGCGTCACCGCACTGACCGCCAGACTCTGCATAGAATGGTGTTTCACCAAGGATGATTATCGCTTTGTCGCCTGCCGATAGAGAGTCTGCTACTTCACCCTCAACGAAGATTTCAGCAACAGTACTCTTACCTTCAGTACCTGTGTAGCCACAGAACTCAGACTCAGCTTCCGTCTTGATCGTTGCGTTATAATCAGTACCGAATTGGCCTGCTTCGCGAGCACGTTGACGCTGCTCTGCCATCGCTTTCTCAAAGCCAGCTTCGTCGATGGTAAAGTCACGTTCGCGAGCTACATCGTTAGTTAAGTCAGCAGGGAAACCGTAAGTATCGTAAAGCTTGAAGACGGTTTCACCGTCTAGCTCATTGCCTTCAAGTGCGTCTAGTGCTTCATTAAGAATCACCATGCCGCGCTCTAGTGTGCGACCAAAGTTCTCTTCTTCGATGCGAAGTACTTTCTCAACAAGCTCTTGCTGTTTCTTAAGTTCTTCTGCAGCGCTGCCCATCACTTCAGCAAGTACACCAACAAGTTTGTGGAAGAATACACCTTGCGCACCCAACTTGTTACCGTGACGAACGGCACGACGAATAATACGACGTAGGACGTAACCACGACCTTCGTTTGAAGGCATCACGCCATCAGCGATTAGGAATGAACAAGAACGGATGTGGTCAGCAATAACGCGTAGCGACTGGTTTGATAGATCGTCGTGACCTACCACCTCAGCCGTCGCTTTGATTAGCTTTTGAAATACATCGATTTCGTAGTTTGAGTGAACGCCTTGCATGATTGCAGAAATACGCTCGATACCCATACCTGTATCAACAGCAGGCTTTGGTAGTTCCTCCATCGTGCCATCTGCATGACGGTTGAACTGCATGAACACGTTGTTCCAGATCTCGATGAAACGGTCACCATCTTCTTCTGGAGTGCCAGGGCGACCGCCCCAGATGTGCTCACCGTGATCATAAAAGATTTCAGTACATGGGCCACAAGGACCTGTATCACCCATCGTCCAGAAGTTGTCAGATTCGAACTTCTTGCCACCTTCTTTGTCGCCAATGCGAACAATCTTATCAGCAGGTACACCGACTTTCTTGTTCCAGATCTCGAAGGCTTCGTCATCTGTTTCGTATACCGTAACCAGTAGCTTCTCTTCTGGTAGGCCAAGAGTTTTAGTCAGGAACTCCCAAGCAAACGCAATCGCGTCTTCTTTGAAGTAATCTCCAAAACTGAAGTTACCCAACATTTCGAAGAATGTATGGTGACGAGCGGTGAAGCCAACATTTTCAAGGTCATTATGTTTACCACCTGCACGTACACAACGCTGAGCCGTAGTTGCTCGCGTGTAGGCTCGCTTTTCAGCGCCTAAGAAGCAATCTTTGAATTGGTTCATACCTGCGTTAGTAAATAGCAGGGTTGGATCGTTATGTGGAACCAACGATGAACTGTCTACGATTTGGTGTCCTTTGCTTTCAAAGAACTTGAGGAACGAATTGCGAACCTCATCAGTGCTCATGTACATGCAGCTCTTCCTGAAAATAGTCGAGTTAGAATTTTGCCGTATTGTAGATCAAGCAATCAGCCACGACTAGCTTTCTTGTAGAAAAGAGCCTTTTCTGCGCGATTTTCGCAATAAATCAAAAAATGAGCGCATAACCACTATTTATGATCCGTCTTCAGTACTCAGGGCATAGCTTATTTGTTCAAAGCTGTAGCCACGATATTGAAGAAATCGAACCTGTTTTGCATACTCTTTCTGATCTTTCGCTTTAAGGCCTTTGAACTTTTTTTCGGCAGCCTGTTTCGCCAACTCAAACCAGTCTTGTGGCTCTTCTTCAAATGCCTTTTCGATGGTGGGTTCACTGACACGTTTCTGATTAAGTTCCTGACGAATACGTCGTTCACCATGCCCTTTGTATACATGCTGTCGGATCTGGCTTTTGGCGTAACGAAGGTCGTCTAAGTAGTTGTGGTCAAGACAGAACTTCACCGCTTCTTGAATCGCCTCTTCTTCATAACCTTTCATTGCAAGCTTCTGATAAAGCTCATACTCACCATGGTCACGCCGACTAAGCCGTTGAATGGCGGCTTCTTTACTGGATAAAGTGGGAGGTTTGCGTTGAAACATAAGCACTCAACATTATTCGGTTACGCTAAATACAACAAAGCCCTGCAAGTTGCAGGGCTTCAAAACTCTGAGCTATGAGTACTTATAGCTCTTCTTGCTCTGGCATTTCACCTAGCTCAGCGGCGTCTGGCTGAATTTCTGCCGGAGTTAGCAACAACTCACGCAGTTTAGTGTCGATTTGCTGAGCCGCCGCTGGGTTTTCACGCAGGTACTTACACGCATTGGCTTTACCCTGGCCAATCTTATCGCCATTGTAGCTATACCAAGCACCCGCTTTTTCAACCAGCTTATTCTTCACGCCTAGGTCAATCAACTCACCTTCACGGTTAAAGCCTGCGCCGTACATGATTTGCGTTTCCGCTTGTTTAAACGGTGCCGCGATCTTGTTCTTAACCACTTTAATGCGAGTTTCGTTACCTACCACTTCGTCGCCTTCCTTGATAGAGCCTGTGCGGCGGATATCAAGACGAACAGAAGCGTAGAATTTTAGTGCATTACCACCTGTAGTCGTTTCAGGGTTACCAAACATGACACCGATCTTCATACGGATCTGGTTGATGAAGATACACATACAGTTTGACTGCTTCAGGTTACCCGTCAGCTTACGCATTGCTTGAGAAAGCATACGCGCCTGAAGACCCATATGGCTATCGCCCATCTCACCTTCGATTTCCGCTTTCGGTGTCAATGCAGCCACAGAGTCGACAACCATAACGTCAATCGCACCTGATCGCGCCAGAGCATCACAAATCTCTAATGCTTGTTCACCCGTGTCTGGCTGAGAAACCAATAGTGCATCAATATCTACGCCTAGCTTCTTAGCGTAGACAGGATCAAGAGCGTGTTCGGCATCAATAAAGGCACATGTTTTACCTTCACGTTGTGCAGCAGCAATCAGCTCAAGAGTTAGCGTCGTCTTACCTGATGACTCTGGGCCATAAACTTCAACGATACGGCCCATTGGCAGACCACCAGCACCCAATGCGATATCAAGAGAAAGTGAACCTGTCGAGATGGTTTCAACATCCATAGCACGGTTATCACCAAGACGCATAATAGAGCCTTTACCGAATTGCTTTTCAATCTGACCGAGCGCAGCGGCAAGCGCTTTCTGTTTGTTATCGTCCATCACTTTCTCCGATTTTTTCATCAACGCATTGATGATCTTTGAATTCTTCTCTATTTTCCTCAGAGTCCACTGAGGCAATCAATGAAAATCATTATACTGTTGATTCATACAGTGTCTATAGCTGTATGAATTTTTTTTAGACTTTCGTTATATCTATCTAATTTTTAAATACTTTAATTTTAAAAACCTACGACTGCACACGCTCACTTAGTTCCTCATACAGGACCTTTTGCGCCACTTCGACAGCTTGCCTACGAACTTCATGACGGTCGCCATCAAAGCAATACGTTGCTGCTTTACTCCATCCACTGTCATCAGCCCACGCAAAGCATACGGTCCCTACTGGCTTATCTTCGCTTCCGCCATCTGGCCCTGCGATACCGCTGACAGATACACCAATATTGGCATTTGAGTGTTTAATCGCCCCCAACACCATTTCAGTAACCGTTTCTTCACTGACGGCACCATGAGCGATCAAGGTCGATGCTTCAACATCCAGCATTTCCATTTTTGCTTCATTGCTGTAGGTAATGAATGCTCGTTCAAACCAAGCAGAGCTACCTGCAATATCCGTAATCGCGGCTGAAACGCCACCACCAGTGCAAGATTCAGCAGTGGTCAGAATGTATTGTTGAGATTGCAACAAAGCTCCCAACTGCGCGCTTAACTCCATATCTAGTTTCCTGTTCAATCACTTTGCGGATAGCATAGAATAAAACGACGGCTAAGATTAGCCGTCGTTGCCTGAACGTTATTTTTCCAGAGATTGTTGTAGGGCAGATTTCAGCTCTTGCTCTGCCTGCTCAATCACTCGCTGCGCCTTTTCACGCTGCTCTCGACCTTCTTTTGCTCTTGAGAGGGTATTGCTTAGAGTTTCAATGGTGAGCTGATTGACTGTTTGTAACGAATCTAAATCCAAAATACCGCGCTGGTAGTTCTCGGCAATTTGCTCTTCTAACACTTTGAGCTTCTGTGCATTCTGAACGTACTGCTTGTTGGTGTAATCTTTGACCGCATGTGTAACTTGCAGCGCTTTTTCCTTTTCATAATTGGAAATAGCAATCAAAAATTGGCGCTTCCACAACGGGAAAGTGTTATGAACGATATCTTGAATATCCTCCATCAACATTTTGTTGCCCTCTTGGGACAAACGAATCTGTGGTGCAGTTTGAATCGCGGCCAACCTAGTGAGCTCCAAGTTGTGTACGCGTTTTTCTAACCTCGCCACAGCCTGTGTCGCATCTCGGTATTGCTGCGCATCTAAAGCATCTTCACTTTGTTCGGATTTAGCAAGCAGCCGCGGTAACACATCGCTATTAAGCTGACTTAACTTGTATCGACCTGCGTCAATATAATGTTCTAACCCTTCCAGTAGCTCTAGATTATGTTGGTACAGCGTATCAAGTTGATTAATGTCATGCGCTAATTTCACTTCCTGTCCTTGCAAGCGCTCAACCAATTGATCTAGCTGATTTCTCACTGAGTCAAAGCTCGTTGAAAACCTCTTGAACGAATCAAACACTTCACCAAACAAAGGTAATCGCGACAGTAAGCTACGCTGACCTAGTTGATCAAACGCACTGCTATCCATTGAAGACACCATGGCTTGAAGAATATCGCCAGCTTCACCACTGTCTCTGACTCTAACCTGAGCTAAAACAGAATCAGAGAAAGCGGTGATTTTCTCCAGCGCTTCACTACCAAAAGTAATGGTCGCCACACTGTCAAAGGGATCAAAACGTTCGGCAATAGCCACTACTTCTGGAGTTGCTTCTACTTTCATCACTTCTGGCGGGGCTGTAACAGGTTCCGTCATAGGTGCTCCTTAATATTGTGAAGGCTGATGGCAGGGAAACTGCTGCCACAGTTTTTCAAACTGTCTTGAAAAGGATTGAAGGAAGCGTTTGTCATCAGACAAAGTTATGTCTTCCTGATTGTATTTCGATGCGCTACGTGTCCAGTTGAAACTACCATTAATAAGACGCTTCTGATCGAAAATCGCAAACTTATGGTGCATATGATAGGGCGTGGTATCAATTTTAACAGCAACACCTTGCTCGGCTAAATACTCAATATCGCTGCCTTTGTCATACATTTTGTCGTTGTCTGAGATAATTCGAACGGTGACTCCACGTTGGTGAGCTTCAAGAATGTGTTTAGTCAGATCATCATCAGCAATAGTAAACACGCAAATATCGATGGAGTCACGAGCCAACTTTAACTGCTCAATTATGCCAGTAGAGCAGCTTCTCCCTGGCGAAAACCAACTGGTCGCTAACTCACTTGACTGACCCGCGATGACGTTATCCAGTACCTTAATGATACGTTCAAGCCAACGTAATACCGCCATCGGATCAGAGCCTTTCTCCATGAATTGCTTAGCGAGCTTAAAACTCTGATTGCGTAAAAACGCTCGGTCTTCTTCTGACATTACCGCTTCCGTCAGTTCCGCCTGAAGATGGCGTCTCTCATGGTCATCAAGGCGATAGTCTATCAAAGACTCTTCCAGCCATTTGGCCCATTGATTACGATTCATTGGTACTCTCCTGCCCAAAACGCGCGACATGCTGGTTGAGCATTGCTAATTGTTGGACAACTTGACCGGCTCTGTCTTCAGAGTCTCCCATGAGTTGCTGACGTTGATAGCTCTGTTTGATTTCTTCCCACCTGTCCATTTGGTCTGGGGTCATATTGCCTCTAAGTTCAGCCAGCTTGAGTAAGTTCTCTTCGGTGCCACTGGCAAGGGTCTGAGCTTCGCCCTGATAATGATCTTGAAGTAGGGTGTTTAACTCTTCTTCGGTCATCACCGACGAGATTTTCTCTACTAGCTTGTTCATGTTTCGGTATGAACCCTGCAACTTAAATGCAGGTTCCACACGGTACTGATCCGCCGTTGCAGCTGATTGAATATACTGTTGATTCACTTTCAGAACCGTTTGCTGAACCTGTGTTAGCTTTTGAATCGTAGCAACAATTTCGCTGGCTTCGGTTGCGGAATATGAGTGGCTCATCTCACTCAATGCAATGCTCTCTCCTTGTGCCATACGGACAAAACGATACAAGTCATTCAGATCGCGAGTAGCCAGTGGGGCCAACACGGAGTTAGAGGTCAGCGAGTTTTCAATAAAGCTCAGCTCAAACGCCAGTTTTTGATCGGATAGCATATCACCGAGGTTGTAGATATCCGCTCGGTTGGCCAACATATCGGGAATACGAAACGCTTCACCGGTTTCAGTGTATGGGTTGCCTGCCATAACCACAGCAAACTTCTTCCCTCTCATATCGTATGTTTTGGTTTTACCTTGCCAGGTTCCTTCAATACGACGAGTACCATCACACAAAGAAATAAATTTCTGCAGCAACTCAGGGTGAGTATGTTGAATATCGTCGAGGTACAGGAGCACGTTGTTACCCATCTCAAACGCCAGATTAATTTTCTCTATCTCGCGAGCCGCGTTCTGATCCGGTGCATCTGCCGGATCCAGAGAAGTCGCCTGATGACCAATAGAAGGACCATTGATCTTCATAAATACTAGGCCTAACTTATGTGCAACGTATTCAATTAACGTGGTTTTTCCGTAACCTGGCGGTGAAATCAGCAGCAACATTCCCATTAAGTCGGTACGCTTGTTGTCTCCAATCGTTCCCATCTGTTTGGCGAAGTTATCACCGATCAATGGCAAATAACTTTCACTGATGAGTTTATTGCGGACAAAAGAAGTCAGTGGGCGAGGTTTAAACTCTTCTAGACGGAACTGTTCCTTTGCTTTGGACAATAGCTCGGTCCTTTGCCCTAAATAGGCTTCATATTGAGGTACTACCTGACTTCGATGTGATTCGCCGCGCTGGATAAAATCATCCAATACGACAACCAATTCACCGTTGTTGACCCTATCATGCTCCCCAAGCAATCCAGAGACTGTACACTGCAAAGAAAAGTCGATGCTCTCTAACGTTAGAGCAGCTTGAGTCTTGCACAATGCGATCGCCGCGCTTTCGACGACGAATGCTTGACCATATTCTTTCTGAGTGGTGTATGCCTTCAACCACTGTTGGTGATCGCTAAACTGCTCACTCATTGGTTGTTCAGAGGGTGACCATCCTAAGCTTCTGCGGAACTGAAGATAATCTTCGCATAAAGTAAGAGCATCTTGACTGACCTGAATTGTCGTCTCTTTTTGCGCTAAAAGGTGAATCAAGTAACGGGCACTGTCATCGGCCTCATCGCCTGAAAAGTCCAACACTAACTGCTGCTGTAATTGGTTAAAGGCGTCAGAAGCATTCAGGTGTTCACGCAGCAATTGAGCGTTTATCGCTTTGATTCTCATCTCATTTACAAAGCTTTCATTGTGCTCAAGCAGCCAAAGGAAGGCATTCGCTCTCGCAGTTTGGCTAAAACGCAGCAAGCCTGCTTTTTGGTAGATAGGTAACAACTGAGATAAGATTTTTACAGCATCACTGTCGTGAATCCCTTTGACATACCCTTCACGATAACGAGGCGCTGCAAAACGCTGGACTAATTCAGCCAAACGATTTTCACTCAATGCATGATACAAAGTGTTTAAATTTAAACCGGCTTCATTTTGCTCAGCGGAATAAACCATCAGATAAGCCAAATACTCTGCGCGATAAACAATGTCACTTTCTGATGCGACTTCCAACCGTGCAACATTTTGCAACTGTAAGAACTCTTCATTTTCAATCGGCTGATAGAAATCCGTTCCAGAAATATGGGTACAAAGCCGACCTTGTTGTTCGATCAGACTTAAGTCCAACGCCTGTTGATTGACGCTAAAGCGATGTTTACCTAAACGCAGAACTTTACCACCTTGCTCAAAAATATCCTGATTATCGCGCAGCGAGCGCAATGATTGGTCTTGCAAAGATTTGAGTTTGGCATCCAAACTGTCCGCTTTAACGCTATCTCCCAATTGGCGAATCGATTCTGACAACTGATGCAATTTGAGCACCATTGCGTCGGTCGCGAAGTAACTATTTAGACCTGCCACATCTTCAAACTTAGCCACACGTTTATCGATGCTACTCATCGTCACCGTAGCAGCCTGCAACAAGTTCTGCACTCTGCGCTGCTGCGCCGCGATCAACTGCTGCTTGTGGTTATCCAGAGTCGATTGAATTTCATCTCTTTTGGCATAAATCTCTGCGAGGAATTGGTCAAAATCAGCAAAGCGGGATTCCAGCTTATCAAGTTGGCTAATCAATTTGGCTAGCTGAGTATCGCAATCATCCGGTGATGTCGCCTGCTCCATCGCGCTACTCACCGACTGACCGAGCAGTTTAAACTGAGCACTGAACTCCGCTTGCGCTTCCTCGCTCTGTAGACCTTTACTTCTGCTACGCAGCTTAGCGGAAACACTGTTAAGCAGCGAAGAGATTTCCGTGGTAAGATCGAGGATCCGGGTTGACTGAGTTGGATCATCGGTTTCAATATCCGTGACTTCTTCGGTGACCAACTGAAGATCACTTCTTAAATCATCTAATTGCTGTTGAAGGTTAGTCATATGAGACGTTTTTTCTGTCTGCTCTAACTCCACTTCAATTTGTTTGATGTGTTTTTTAAATGGCTGGTAGGCTTTTTCATCCTGCAACAATGTGAGTAGCTGCTGGTTCAGTGATTCGCGTTGCTGCTGAAGTACCGTCAACATATCATCAACGATCATCACATCGACATAATGTTGCTGACGCAAAGCCATTGTCGCGCCCACCTGACCTTTTACATCAGCCAGTAAACCTAGCAGTACATTCGCTTGCTCTTTAGGCGCAAGTTTTATTTTGCCAACCAGATCGTTAATGACGACTTGCTGCTGCTCTGTGCTTTGAGAGGCATGGCTTTGCAATTGTTGAACTTTAGCAAACTCATCGATGATTTTATCTGCTGTAACCATCAGTTCGTTAATGGCAGTTCCGATACCCAACGCATAGTCATGACTCAACCAATGGTAATGATCAAGAGTGCTTTGGCTCTGCTTAAGCAGCATCTCATAAGCGGCCTGTGTCACCTCTTCCGTTTGCGCTAACTGGCACACAGACAGAACAGAAGATAGCGCACGAACCAGTTCCGCATTGCCTAAATGAAACAGTGGGCTACTGCCATCAGTTTGAGCGTGAACACTCGCGTAATGCTCTGACGTTGAGAAGGGGGTATCCCACACACGTAAAGGGTGGATAGTGGAAGCTTCAGCATTTTCTGACAGTTGGAAAACGAGCAGTCGCCCATCAGGGTATAGGCTAAAGCCGTGGCTTTCCATTGGCGCCGCAAACTGTTTTTCTATCATGTTGTAGGTGAAGGCAACATAGTAGCCTTGCGACATATTGAAGAAGAAATACAAAATATCTTCGCCATTGGGCGACACCACTTTCTGGAAAAACTGCAGATGTTGCCAAGGCATGTCAAATTGTTTGTGCTCACCATTCGCTAGCACGTAGCCATTGGCATATAAAATACCGTGCTCTTCAGGTAAAGCTTTTGCACTAACGCTCAAAGCATCCGTTCGGACAACCGATTGGGTGAGAGGGTTATACACAAAGTAACGATCTTTTCGCTCACGGTTAGGACGGATTTTCAATGCGATCAACTCACCAACAAACGCATAGTCAATGTGAGCATCAGCTACGCTTTGGTGATGATCTTCCACTTCCTCGCTGTAAATACCTTTGCCATCATTGGTATTGTCTTCGATTTTAATGGTTAGATCGCCGCCAATACATTCCACAAACAACTTGTCAGCAATAGAAACATGAGGATGGTTACCCATAATATGATCATCACGGGTCGTAGCGATCCAATCGAAATCGTGTTGAACGGTTTCAGTGAGAGAGGCATGCCCTGCAGAGTCCAAATATTCAATAGAGTTTGCATTGATCTGAAAGCGAAACACTTTGCGATCTTCTACCCGCATACCAATTTGAAACGCTATGTAAAGCGTACTTTCCTGTCGTGAAATCTGAGACAAACGGGCGTCACGGTAGTAAGTAAACAGCTCCGTAAATTCGTGTTGAAAACGAATATCTTGGAGGAAACTGTTTTCTAACGAGGTAGGCTCGATACGAAGCGTCCCTTCGTTTTCATGCAGTTGATAAAGACCAAACACGTCCTGCAAAGCAGGCACTGCTTTCATGCCAACGTGTACTTGATAGCCAAACAGTAGTTGCTGATTGACTTGAGCCATGTCAATGGGAATACAACGAGCGTCAGTTTGAACATTTGTCTTACCGACCAGTTTAAGTTCTTGGCCGCCGAAGACTTGTTGACGCTGCTGATTAAAAGAGTGTGTGAGCGATTTTAACTGTTGGCCTTGTTGAGCCAAACGAGATTTGAGAATCTCGTATGCGCCACCTTCACTCACCGCTTTCTGAGTCGAATCTGACATAGTAATACCTGTTTATCCCGCTTGTGTGAAAGCGGGATTCTATGAGATTGATTGTAACGCTACGCTTTATTTTCTGAAGAGACGTCTAACGAACTTTGAATTTTCTTCATCAGTTCGGCAGCTCCGCCTTGTGAATTCAGCAAACTTGCTAACGCAACATTACTAAGATCACTGCTCTTTAGATTGGTATTCTCAAGTACGTCTTTGATGTCTTGAGGCAGACTGCGATTGCCTTCCATGTAATCAGAGACCAATGGATTAAGCACTTTCGACTCTTCAAATTTACTGTCCATTGCGGCCGCATCCATAATAGTACGGCGGATCTGTTCCAACCCTTCGCCACCAAAGAGTTTGATATCTGCCTCTGACAGTGCCTGAGCAATAGCCTTAGCATTTTCACCAACTACGGATTTCTGCGCATCAATACGCGCCAGCTCCAGATCTTTCTCTTGCTGCAGTTGCATTACCCACTTATCGTGCTCACGTGTATGCTCATCATATTGCTGAGCTGCTTCAAAGCGCGCCGATTGTGCTTCTGCCTCCGCAAGACCTTTCGCACGCATTGCCTGAGCTTCCGCTTCACCAGCGCTTTGTAGAGTGAATGCCTCAGCTTCACCCGTTTCACGAATGGCCTGCGCTCGTTCGCGATCCACTTCAACTTCAGCCAGTCCGGTCGCTCTGATAAGTTCTTTCTCAGCTTGAGCCATACGCTCTTTCGCGGCCGCTTCTTTGTCTTTGGTAATGAATTCTGCCTCTGCACGTTTTACAACGACGATCTGCTCCGCTTCCGCTTCACGCGACTTCACAGCCAGTTCATTTTCCGCTTCACGGGTTTTCACTTTCAGCTCAGCTTCGTTTTCGATCAACAAACGTTCAGCGCGCTCTTTAGCGGCATCTTTTTCAGCACGAGCAGCAACGAGGAGTTCTAATTGTGCTGCTTCTGCTGCAGCCTCAGCCTCCACCATGGTTACACGCTTCTTACGGTTGACCTGTTCATTCACTCGTAAGTTTTCCGTTTCTTCTTCTTCACGAGCAATCTTGCGTTCGATTTCTACACGCTGAGAACGTGTTTCTGCAACTGATTTTAATGATTCCTCAACCGTCGTCTCTTTCTGCATTTCTTTTTCCACAACTTCAGTTGCAGTCCGAACTTTTTCAGTTTCCACAGAACGAGTGAGTTCTTCTTCTTGAATCGCGACCTGACGCTGGTTAGCAATGCGCGTCATTTCCACTTCCATCTGCACACTTTCGCGTTTTTTCGCGACTTCTTCTTCGGTTTCCAACTTCGCGAGTTCAGTAATGCGTTGGTATTCTTCTTTCTTCTCAGCAGACAAAGCTTCTTCTTGTGCTTTAATGATCTCCACTTCACGCTGAGTTCGCGCCACACTTTCCTGCTCTTGTTTATCAAGCTGAAGACGGTTTGCTTCCGCCTCAACATTTTTCTTTTTGATCGTCGTACGCTCATCTTGACGAATAGCGTTGGTTTCCGTGTTTTTTTGTGCCGTAATCGCCGAGATCTTACGAATACCCTCTACATCAAGAATGTTATTTGGGTTGTGAGCATCAAGCGCGGTTTGGTCAATCTTATCGATCACAACGTCATAGATCTTGAAACCATCCATCTCACTGCCGATCACCTGAACAACGGCATCACGGAATGCACGTCTATTGGTCAGCAATTCTTCGAATTCAAACTGCTTCACTGCCGTTTTTAGTGCTTCAGAGAATTTCGGCTGGAAGTGTTCTTTCAAACGCTCTAAGTTCGAAGCTTCATGGGCAGTAAACAACTTTGCGACACGAACGATATCTTCTTCTTCATGGTTTACCCCGATGTAGAAATCGACTTTTAGATCCGCTCGAATGTTGTCGCGACAGTGCAAACCTTCGTACTCTTCCCCCTCCTGATCTTTGCGTCCGCTACGAGTCACCGAGATCTTCTTGCGGGTGATGTCCATGTATTCAAACCGGTTGATCACAGGCCATACAAACGTGCCCGTCAATGAAGCGCGAGTGCGCTCCAAGCCATTAACGATCAGAGCATCGCCTTCGCCTCTCACCTTTTTGTATCGTGAAGTAAGAAAAATCAAAATGAGCAGTGCGACACCACCACCCACTGCCATAAAAATTACACTTGGGGAAATTTCCATTAACCAACTCCTGTTGTAAAAATTTTGATTATTTTTTTGCTATTACGTAGCGACGAGATTTGGCTTCTTTGGCCACAATGATCACTTCATCACCGTATTCAATATCAACCTCTTGCTCCGTCACCGCATCAAGTAAGTATTCATTTCCATTCTGAACAACCATGACTTCGCCAACCTCAGAAGTCACTTTGCTACTATGCACTCTTGCTGACAATCCCACATACTCAACCTGAGCAAAGGCGTTTTTCTTATCAAACAGGGGACTCAAGGGTTTTAACAACCAAGCAGCAATCACTAAAGCCAAATACGCAGTTATAGGAATAGAAACGAGGTTTGCAGCCATGAGTAGCCCGTCTTTCCACCAGTTTTGAGCCCATTGCGACGCATAGAAAGACACAACCGTCGCAACAAAAAAGCTACAGCAAAGCGCTACCATAAGCGGCACTTTAGACAACACAGGTGGCAATATAAGCCCCGAACCAGGAAGGCTATCGAAATCAAACAGATCGATTTCAGCCGTCGCACTTTCAACGACGTTGAATGCCAAATCAATCAACATCACCACTAAAAGCACTAAAAAGGGCACAAAGAAAAGGCTGGTGGGGAATGCCATCAGCTCAGATAAGAAATCATTCAAAGTCATAGACGTCACATAGTTGTTTTTGCAGCATCAGATCGATACTGAGTTTATTTACATACTTATAAATAAGTTGGACATTTACGGTCAGAATACTTAACCAACAAGGTGAATAAAAACGATTTGCATCATTATATGACTCACTTCATAAAAAACCATTTAAATCATAAACCTTTAATACAATTCCCCCTCTAACTACATCGTTTAGAAATCGCTATTCCCAGCGAACACTCACCCTATAAAACAAGCGAATCTCTTTTCGCTGGCAGAGGATTCACGTATCCTAAGCCACAATAAACTCAAATGAAGAAGTTACCCGTGAAAGCCGAACAAAAACACACTCCCATGATGCAGCAGTACCTCAAATTAAAGGCTGAGAATCCGGATATATTGCTGTTTTATCGAATGGGAGATTTCTATGAGCTTTTTTATGAAGATGCCAAACGTGCATCTCAGTTACTTGACATCTCGCTAACAAAACGCGGCGCTTCCGCTGGTGAACCTATTCCTATGGCCGGTGTCCCGTTTCATGCAGTAGAGGGGTATCTGGCTAAGCTCGTTCAGCTCGGTGAGTCAGTGGCTATCTGTGAGCAGATTGGCGACCCAGCCACCAGTAAAGGGCCCGTTGAGCGCCAAGTCGTTCGTATCGTGACGCCGGGTACGGTAACCGACGAAGCACTGCTCTCGGAACGGATTGATAACCTCATCGCAGCGATTTATCACCACGATGGTCAGTTTGGTTATGCCACACTGAATGTAACCTCTGGCCGCTTCCAGCTCATGGAACCGGAAACCGAGGAAGCGATGGCAGCAGAACTGCAACGCACAGCCCCTCGTGAACTGCTCTTTCCTGAAGACTTCGAACCAGTAGAATTAATGGCCACGCGCAACGGTAATCGCCGTCGTCCCATTTGGGAATTTGAGCTCGACACCGCTAAGCAGCAGTTAAACCAACAATTTGGTACTCGTGATTTAGTCGGTTTCGGTGTAGAACAAGCACATCTTGGACTATGCGCTGCGGGTTGTCTTATTCAGTATGTGAAAGACACACAACGTACTGCCCTGCCCCATATCCGCTCCCTGACTTATGATCGTCAAGATCATTCCGTTATTCTCGATGCTGCCACTCGTCGTAATCTGGAGATCACTCAGAACTTGGCTGGTGGCACTGACAATACACTCGCAGAAGTCATTGATCATACTGCAACTCCAATGGGGAGCCGAATGTTGAAACGTTGGCTTCATCAGCCAATGCGTGACATCAATACGCTCAACCATCGTCTGGACGCGATCAGCGAACTGAAAGAAATGACTTTGTTTGCTGAACTAAACCCTGTTCTCAAACAGATTGGCGACATCGAACGTATCTTGGCACGTCTTGCTTTGCGCAGCGCTCGCCCACGTGACATGGCGCGCTTACGCCATGCTATGCAGCAATTACCTGAGTTGGCAGAAACAATGGGTACGCTTGCTCACCCTTACCTCACCAAGCTAGGTGACTATGCGGCTCCACAAGAGGCCGTTTGTGAGCTGCTAGAACGCGCCATTAAAGAGAACCCACCGGTAGTGATCCGAGAGGGTGGCGTGATTGCTGAAGGGTATAATGCCGAACTCGACGAATGGCGAAAGTTGGCCGACGGTGCGACAGAGTATCTAGAAAAGATGGAACAGGATGAACGTGAACGCCATGGCATCGATACGCTCAAGGTCGGCTACAACAATGTTCACGGATTCTTCATCCAAGTCAGTCGCGGACAAAGTCACCTTGTACCTCCGCACTATGTACGTCGTCAAACGTTGAAAAACGCCGAGCGTTACATCATTCCTGAGCTGAAAGAACATGAAGATAAGGTTCTTAACTCAAAGTCAAAGGCACTGGCGCTTGAGAAACAATTGTGGGAAGAGCTGTTTGACCTTTTAATGCCCCACCTAGAAAAGCTGCAGAATTTGGCTTCGGCTATTTCCCAAATAGATGTACTGCAAAACCTTGCAGAGCGTGCGGATAGCTTAGATTACTGTCGACCTGTAATGAGTCAAGATCCTGGTATTCACATCCAGTCAGGGCGCCACCCCGTCGTCGAGCAAGTAATGAATGAACCATTTATTGCTAATCCGATAGAGCTAAACCCACAGCGTAAGATGCTGATCATTACTGGTCCGAACATGGGTGGTAAATCAACCTACATGCGTCAAACCGCTTTAATTGCTCTTATGGCCCATATCGGTTCTTACGTACCAGCTGAATCGGCACAGATTGGCTCGATCGATCGCATCTTCACGCGTATAGGGGCATCCGATGATCTCGCCTCAGGACGTTCGACCTTCATGGTAGAGATGACTGAAACGGCCAACATCCTTCACAATGCGACGCCTAATAGCCTAGTACTGATGGATGAAATCGGCCGAGGTACCAGTACTTATGATGGCCTCTCACTCGCATGGGCGAGTGCAGAATGGTTGGCAAAAGAACTTGGTTCCATGACCTTATTTGCCACTCACTATTTTGAGCTGACCGAATTACCGAACCAGATTCCTCATTTAGCGAATGTCCACTTAGATGCGGTTGAGCACGGCGATACGATTGCCTTCATGCATGCCGTTCAGGACGGTGCTGCCAGCAAATCTTATGGCCTTGCTGTGGCTGGGCTGGCTGGGGTACCAAAGAGCGTGATTAAAAATGCCCGAGCAAAATTAACTCAGCTTGAACAACTCAGTCAGGGAGAAAGCAGCAACGTCACCTGTAGTTCGGTCGATATTGCCAATCAACTGAGCCTAATTCCAGAGCCAAGTGAAGTGGAAGAAGCTCTCTCTGCTATCGACCCAGACGATTTAACGCCACGTCAAGCACTGGAAGCATTGTACCGTCTGAAAAAGTTGCTGTAATAAAAAGCAAAACGGCAGCCATTCGCTGCCGTTTCTCTTTGTCACTTTATAATAACCGACGCTTTAAAGCTTTCTACGTAATAGCATCAACGCCACGGTTAAAAACACGATACTAGGCATAACAGCACCAAAGACCGGAGGAATACTGTAAACCAGGCTCAGTGGACCAAAGAACTCGCTAGAGATGTAGAAAGTGAATCCTGCGACCACGCCAGATAAAATACGCGCTCCCATTGTCACACTGCGCAACGGCCCAAAAATGAACGATAGCGCCATAAGCATCATCACTGCGATCGAGAATGGCTGAGTGATTTTACGCCATAAAGCCAACTCATAGCGCGAGGCATCCTGCTCTGAAGCTTTGAGGTAAGTGACATAATCATATAATCCACTCAAAGATAGTTCTTCTGGTTTTACCGTGACCACAGCCAATTTATCTGGCGCGAGAGAGGTCGTCCATCGGTACTCCGGCAAACTGGTTTTAGAGATTTCAATCTCATCTGACATTTCCGTAACCTGAACATCTTTCATCACCCAGGTATTATCAGACAGATAATCGACTTCCGCTGCATGCACAACACTTTCTAATTGCTTTTTATCGTTGAAGCGCCACATGTTCAAACCGTAAAGTTTATCGTCTTCAACTTTGCCAAGAAAAATAAAGTCGTTCGCATCTCGCGCCCAAACACCGGTTCGCACTGACATGATCGCTCCGCCAGATGTAGTAAAAGCACGCAGATCACGCGCCATCTTTTGAGCTTGAGGGGCCCCCCACTGACCAAGTAAAGTCACCAGAATCATTAATGGGACTGCTGTTTTTAATACTGACAGCCCGATATCAAGCTTGGAATAACCAGCCGCCTGCATCACTACCAACTCGGAACTTGAGGCCAGCATGCCTAATCCAATTAAAGCGCCCAATAATGCAGCCATTGGGAAGAACATTTCAATATCACGAGGAATACTCAACAATACGTAGAAAAGAGCTTGGATTAAGTCATAACTGCCCTGACCTACTTTACGTAGCTGCTCAACGTACTTGATGATGGCAGAAAGGCCCACAAATGTCGCCAACACCAGTGACGTAGTTGCGATAATGGTTCTACCAATATACAGATCGAGAATTTTAAACACGACTTATGCTGCCTTCTTTCTTTGTCTTAGTTTGTCTTTAAAGCGTCGCATTGGAATACTGTCCAAAGAATTGATCCCTAACGCAGTCAACAGCAAAGCGGCGTTAATCGGCCACATACCGATAAAAGACGGGATCGAGCCATCTTCCAGCGCAGACTTCGTTG
The DNA here is from genome assembly GCA_019339365.1 of Vibrio neptunius. Lineage (NCBI taxonomy): Bacteria > Pseudomonadati > Pseudomonadota > Gammaproteobacteria > Vibrionales > Vibrionaceae > Vibrio > Vibrio neptunius. Next base: position 3,529,534 of record CP079859.1, read on the forward strand.
CACTGATCGAGAGGAAATACGCCAGATAGATGAGAATCGCTGGGCCCATTTTCGCAAAGCGCCCCTGACGCGGATTCACCGCTGACAACGGAACAACCAACATGGTCAGAAGCGGAATGCAAACCACCAGAGAAATACGCCATTGCAATTCAGCCTGAGCGCGCGGATCTGGGTTAGACACTAACTGCATCGTAGGGATAGCTTCCCAGTCACGCCCTTTCGGTTTCACATCACGTTGACCAATCAAACCTTCATACTGATCAAAATCGGTCACCATGTAATCAACGCGCGTTGGTACACCTTCATAACGCGTACCGTCGTACATGCGAATAACCTGACGTCCATCACTTAATTCTTTCACTTCACCAGATTGCGAGAAGGACACACTTGGCAAAATTGAATCACGTGGGCGCATCTGAGCAACGAATACATGTTTAAGCTGCTTGCCTTCAATATCATCAATAAAGACCACTGAAGAACCGTCTGGGGTGCCTTGGAACTGACCCTTTTGCAATAAATCAACACTATTTTCAGCTTCCACTTCTTCCTGTAACTGAATCAGCTTTTCCTGACTCATTGGTGAAAACACAAATGCATTGGCTGCGGCAATCACACCGGTAATAACGGCCAAATACAAGGCAGCACGTATCAGGAATTTATTGCCGATCCCTGTTGCATTCATGACAGTTATTTCACTTTCCGCATACAGACGACCGAAAGTCAGCAAAATACCAAGGAAAAGACTCAAAGGGAGCATCAATAAGCCCATCGAAGGCATACTCAAACTCACATAGTGCATCACCAGACCGGCAGGAATATCACCATCCGACGCATCCGCTAAAACTTTGATCAATTTTTGGCTTAAAAACACTAAAAACAGGATAAAAAATATCGCTAACTGGCTCTTGAGTGTCTCGCGGATCAAATATCTAACAATAATCACGCTGAAATTACCTATACAAAACTTGTTTTTTTAATTGAATCACTATAATTTCCCGTTGAACCTTTTATTTTTAAATTTTTGGCTAACTGTTAACGCGCTTATTTAAAAGTAGTTCCGATTAAGGAATCAACAAGTAAGACGCCATTATCTAACATTTAGTTCTATTTGTCTTCAGGATGTAGGAGTACGCATGGAGTTCAGTGTAAAGAGTGGTAGCCCGGAAAAGCAGCGCAGCGCTTGTATCGTTGTAGGCGTATTCGAACCACGTCGCCTTTCTCCAGTTGCTGAACAGCTCGATAAAATCAGCGACGGCTATATCAGTTCACTACTTCGCCGTGGTGATCTGGAAGGTAAACCAGGACAGATGCTACTTCTGCATCAAGTACCAGGTGTATTGTCTGAACGTGTTTTACTTGTCGGTTGTGGCAAGGAACGTGAATTGGGCGAGCGTCAGTACAAAGAAATTATTCAGAAAACGATCAACACTCTGAATGAAACAGGTTCGATGGAAGCGGTCTGCTTCCTAACTGAGTTGCACGTTAAAGGTCGCGACACTTACTGGAAAGTTCGTCAAGCAGTCGAAGCAACAAAAGATGGTCTGTATACTTTTGATCAGTTCAAGAGCGTGAAACCAGAGACTCGTCGCCCACTGCGTAAGCTAGTGTTCAACGTCCCTACTCGTCGCGAGCTGAGCTTGGGTGAAAAAGCGATCACTCATGGCCTTGCTATTGCGTCAGGCGTAAAGGCATCTAAGGACCTGGGCAACATGCCGCCTAACGTTGCAAACCCAGCCTACCTTGCCTCACAAGCTCGTCGCCTAGCAGACGATTACGAAACCATCACCACCAAGATCATTGGTGAACAAGAGATGGAAAAACTGGGTATGACTTCATACCTAGCCGTTGGTCGTGGTTCTAAAAACGAATCTATGATGTCTATCATGGAATACAAAGGCAACCCGGATTCAGAAGCAAAACCAATTGTTCTGGTGGGTAAAGGTCTCACTTTCGACTCAGGCGGTATCTCACTCAAACCCGGTGAAGGAATGGATGAGATGAAGTATGACATGTGTGGTGCAGCATCTGTCTTCGGTACCATGAAATCTCTGGCAAAGCTGAACCTACCAATCAATGTTATCGGTGTCCTTGCAGGCTGCGAAAACATGCCTGGCAGTAACGCGTACCGCCCAGGTGATATTCTAACCACTATGTCAGGTCAAACTGTCGAGGTGCTAAACACCGACGCAGAAGGACGTTTGGTTCTATGTGATGCATTGACGTACGTCGAACGATTCGAACCAGATTGCGTTGTCGATGTCGCGACTCTGACAGGTGCTTGTGTCATTGCATTGGGCCATCACATCAGTGGCGTTGTTTCTAATCACAACCCACTTTCCCATGAGTTGGTCAACGCTTCTGAACAAGCGAGTGACCGCGCATGGCGCCTTCCAATGGCTGACGAGTACCATGAACAGTTGAAGAGCCCGTTTGCCGACATGGCAAACATCGGTGGTCGCCCTGGCGGTACCATTACAGCCGGCTGCTTCCTGTCTAAGTTTGCTAAAAAATACAACTGGGCACACATTGACATTGCAGGTACTGCGTGGAAATCAGGCGCAGCAAAAGGGTCAACAGGCCGTCCGGTCTCAATGCTTGTCCAGTTCTTACTGAACCGCAGTGGCCAAGAAACAGAAGAGTAATTTCTGAACAAATTCTAAAGGGCCGACAGGCCCTTTTTTATTCGGAATGATTATGCCAAACGCGACGTTTTACATCATTAAGCCTGATTCACCACAAGCTAATCAAAAAGGCTTTGAGCAGTATGTTTTGTTTCTGGCTGGTCACTTTGCCAAACAAGGCGCTAAGGTCTATCTCCATTGCCATGATAAACAACATGCGGAGCAGCTAGCGGAATGTTTCTGGCAAGTCGATGCCGAGCAATATCTGGCTCACAACCTCACAGGTGAAGGACCAAAATATGGCACAGGCATTGAAATCGGATACCAAGGCGTTAAGCCCTCATGGAACCGTCAACTAGTAATAAATTTGGCGGAAAATGAGACAACCTTTGCGAATAAGTTTGCAGAGGTGGTAGACTTCGTCCCTTGCGAAGAAAAAGCCAAGCAACTGGCGCGAGAACGATATAAAATCTATCGCCAAGCGGGTTATCAGCTACAAACGATCGACATCGCACACAACTAATGGTCAATCCTTATAGTTAAGCTCTCCTTCGAGAGAGTTCACTTATAAAGATTGACTTAGAATTAAACTAGACCTATCTGCAGAATATCTATAGCTATGGAAAAGACATATAACCCAACTTCAATTGAACAAGCTTTATACCAAGCTTGGGAAGAGAAAGGCTACTTTAAGCCACACGGCGACACGACGAAAGAATCATACAGCATCATGATCCCGCCACCGAACGTCACTGGTAGCCTACACATGGGCCACGCGTTCCAAGACACCATCATGGATACTCTGATCCGTGCTGAGCGTATGAAGGGCAAAAACACCCTTTGGCAAGTAGGTACAGACCACGCTGGTATCGCAACTCAGATGGTTGTTGAGCGTAAGATCGCCGCTGAAGAAGGCAAAACTAAGCACGATTACGGTCGTGATGCTTTTATCGACAAAATCTGGGAATGGAAAAACGAATCTGGTGGCACAATCACTAAACAGCTTCGTCGCCTAGGCGCATCTGTAGACTGGGACCGCGAGCGTTTCACTATGGATGCGGGCCTATCTAACGCTGTTCAAGAAGTGTTTGTTCGCCTGTACGAAGAAGACTTAATCTACCGTGGTAAACGTCTAGTAAACTGGGATCCAAAACTGCACACTGCGATTTCTGATCTTGAAGTTGAAAACAAAGACAAAAAAGGCCACATGTGGCACTTCCGCTACCCGCTAGCAAACGGCGTGAAGACAGCAGAAGGCAAAGACTACATTGTTGTTGCGACTACTCGTCCAGAAACCATGCTTGGTGACACTGGTGTTGCTGTAAACCCAGAAGACCCTCGTTACAAAGATCTTATCGGTAAAGAGATCCTGCTTCCTATCGTTAACCGTCTAATCCCTATCGTAGGCGATGAGCACGCAGATATGGAAAAAGGCACAGGTTGTGTGAAGATCACCCCTGCACACGATTTCAATGACTACGAAGTTGGTAAGCGTAACAACCTACCAATGATCAACATCCTAACTTTCAACGCTGATATCCGTGATGCGGCTGAAGTCTTCACTACTAACGGTGAAGCTAGCGATGTTTACTCTACAGAGCTTCCTGCTAAGTACCACGGCATGGAGCGTTTTGCTGCACGCAAAGCGATCGTTGCGGAATTTGAAGAGCTTGGTCTTCTTGATGAAATCAAAGATCACGACCTAACGGTTCCTTACGGCGACCGTGGTGGCGTAGTTATCGAACCAATGCTAACAGACCAATGGTACGTGCGTGCTGCACCTCTTGCTGAGCCTGCTGTTAAAGCAGTGGAAGATGGCGAGATCCAGTTCGTTCCTAAGCAGTACGAAAACATGTACTTCTCTTGGATGCGTGACATTCAAGACTGGTGTATCTCTCGTCAGCTTTGGTGGGGTCACCGTATCCCAGCTTGGTATGACAACGACGGCAACGTATATGTAGGTCGTACTGAAGAAGAAGTACGTGCAAACAACAACCTTGCACCAGTCGTTGTTCTTCGCCAAGACGACGACGTACTGGATACGTGGTTCTCTTCTGCACTATGGACGTTCGGTACTCAAGGCTGGCCAGAGCAAACTGAAGACCTGAAGACATTCCATCCTTCAGACGTACTAGTAACTGGTTTCGACATTATCTTCTTCTGGGTTGCGCGTATGATCATGATGACCATGCACTTCAACAAAGATGAAAACGGTAAGTCACAAGTACCATTCAAGACCGTTTATGTAACGGGTCTAATCCGTGACGAAAACGGCGACAAGATGTCTAAGTCGAAAGGTAACGTACTTGACCCAATCGACATGATCGATGGTATCGACCTTGAGTCTCTCGTAGAGAAGCGTTGTGGCAACATGATGCGGCCTCAGCTAGCGAAGAAGATCGAGAAGAACACTCGTAAGACTTTTGAAAACGGTATCGAACCATACGGTACTGACGCACTGCGTTTCACTCTTGCTGCTATGGCTTCTACTGGCCGTGACATCAACTGGGATATGAAGCGTCTTGAAGGTTACCGTAACTTCTGTAACAAGCTATGGAACGCAAGCCGTTACGTACTGATGAATACAGAAGAGCACGATTGTGGCATGTCACTGTCTGCTGAAGAGCGCGCTAACCTTGAGTTCTCTCTTGCTGACAAATGGATTGAATCTCAGTTTGAGCTGGCTGCGAAAGAGTTTAACGCTCACCTAGACAATTACCGTCTAGACATGGCGGCAAACACGCTTTATGAATTCATCTGGAACCAATTCTGTGACTGGTACCTAGAGCTAACGAAACCCGTTCTTTGGAAAGGCACTGAAGCTCAGCAAGTTGCGACTCGCCACATGCTGATCACGGTACTTGAGAAAACGCTACGTCTAGCTCATCCCGTGCTTCCTTACATCACAGAATCTATCTGGCAGAGCGTGAAGCCTCTAGTAGACGGTGTTGAAGGCGACACTATTATGACTCAAGCGCTTCCTCAGTTTAACCAAGAGAACTTCAACGCTGAGATCGTAGAAGACATCGAATGGGTTAAGACTTTCATTACTGCTATCCGTAACCTACGTGCCGAGTACGACATTGCACCAAGCAAAGGTCTATCGGTAATGGTTAAGGTTGCTGATGAGAAAGATGCAGCTCGTATCGCAGCAAACAAGACTGTACTAAGCTCACTGGCTAAACTAGATGAAATCAAAGTTCTGGCTAAAGGTGAAGAGACACCAGCTTGTGCAACGAAACTGGTTGAAAAGTCTGAGCTGATGATCCCGATGGCTGGTCTGATTGACAAAGATGCCGAGCTTGCTCGTCTTGATGGCGAAATCAAAAAAACTCACGGCGAAATCAAACGCATCGAAGGCAAACTAGGTAATGAAGGTTTCGTTGCTAAAGCGCCTGAAGCGGTTGTTGCGAAAGAGCGTGAAAAGCTAGAAGGTTACCAAGAAACCTTAATCAAGCTTGAAGAGCAGAAGACAACGATCGCGGCACTCTAAACCAGTACCACACAAAGAAAAGGCAGCGAATACGCTGCCTTTTTTATCTCTGCTATTCGCGTGCGGACTGGATACGTAGCTCAAAATCAGGGTGAGTACTCATCCACTCTGGTACGTCCAGCATTCCTTGTTGCCTGATTAACTCGAACATGTCTGCCATCGGCACACTACTGCCATAGATATCCACCATCGCTTGTCGAGCATAAACGTCAGCTTCCAATTCAGCTTCACGAGAGTGACCATTGGCAAGGAAGAAAACTCCTAGCCCAGCCAAGTTATCCACGACTCCCGAACTTTCGCCGGTTAAGAGGGCAACGCCAACGGAAAGTAAGCTCGAGTGGACCAAGCTTTTGATCATATGGCGATGATGAACATGACCTAGCTCGTGAAGTATAATGCTATCGAGTTGTTGTTCATTCTCAGCTAGAGTGACCAAGTCGTCGAGCAACACGATTTTCCCACCTGGTAAAGCAAATGCATTGGCGCCAAGTTCTGAGGAGCGAAACACCACCTCAATAGGATAAGGTAGTGGTTCCAGCTGTGTGACATGCTGAATCACGCGTTGGCGGATCGCATGCTGCTCTTGCAGACTCAACTTGCTCTCTTGCCAGCGATTATCAAAGCTTTCGAGTACTTTATCGCCCAGCGTCACTGCTACATAATCAGGGATGGCGTTGGCGACCTTCTCACTGGTCCATGGCAAAACATAAAAGTAGCTGCCTAATACCACTCCGATACATACTGCTACTGACAACAGCCAAGCCAACCAGTTAGCTTCCATTTTATCAATAGTGCTGCTTCTGCGATTTCGCTCCAGCCAGTGGCTGACGTCTGTAGTTCTCTCCACGACAAACACCCAGCCATCGGGGAATTTAAAACGCACGGGGAGATTACCAACAGGCACACTGATATCGGCGTATTGCTGGTCACAGCTGATGATTTTCCCATCAACACGCAAACTTAATGCGTTGGCTTGAGTGACATCCAACTTGGCAGGATGACGCTCCGAGCTACGTGGCGGAAATGCCACCCCGTCAAATAGCATTAGCTGATTCCGATACCGAGATCAAAAGCCTGAGCCACTTCATCTGATACCGCTGATTTGACCGTTGAATCTTGATCTGTCGCTTTCAGTGCGCTCATATCACCAAACACAACGGTATTATCAGCAACATAGCGGGACGTTCTAACCATAACCCAAGGTCTGGCAATACTGAGGGTTACTACCTGCAATAAGAAGTTAGAGATCACCAACCAAGTGTACCCTCTCGCAGTTAGTGACGACTTGAAAGTGTATCGATTGTCTGACTCTTGCGCCGATTTTGCTTGTAGCTGGTCAAAAATGTAATTGCGTAATCTTGTTGTGGTATACGCCGTTAGACCGATAGTCAGAATGATGATGGCTAGGTAGGCCACAATAAACGTCATAAACTGAGATGCGCCCATCAACGAGCTTAGATCGCCACTCTGAAATGTGGTGAAATCGAAACCGCTGAATACCGTCAGAGACATCACAACCAAAAGAACAATCGACGCAACAATACCCAGACCTATCGCTTTTAGATAGGTTTTGAAGAAGAAGCCAGTCTCGAGTTCTGCACTGAACTTCCAGTCTCCGTATCGATAGCCATTAGAAAAATATCTATGTGCGCCAGCCACGACCCATGCATACACCACAGCCATGAACACAAAAGAAGCAATACTCAATACCGTAGCTCCTACCGGCGAAACACTGGCGACTCCCATGACTACACCAACGTAAATAGCCACAGCCAGCACAGCGCCTAAACCTCGTCCCATCAGTGCCACATATGCATCTTTTAATGAAGAGTCAAAAGAGAAATGAACATTGCGGTAACTCGTCATTGCGGCATCAAAACGGGCATTGCTCCACAATAACCAAGGTAAAGCAATGTAAAAAGCCAGTAGTAGTACAGCACTCACTACTGGGAAAAATGCGTTAGCCACAGCCCAAATGACTAGAACTGCAACAGCGACTATACGCCCTTTGAGGATTTGCATCGGCACAGCATGATACTCAAAGTTATCATTGTCGACATAGGTATTGCCGTAGAAATAGCGTTTTGTTCTGACCTTCGCCCAAGCAGAATAAATGCCCAAAGTGATGATGCTCAGCAGAACATTGACTATCCAAATGCCAAAGAATTCGCCTCCCTTCCCCTTAAAATTAATGGGATTCGTTATATGTTTTTGTTCCATTTATTACATTTCCTGACGTAGTTGACTAAAAAAACAAGGCAAATAATTTCTTACATTTCATTGCCATCGTCCATGTCTTAATAACAAGAAAATGCAACCAATTGATGTACATCACAAATAACATGAGTGATTGATACAATAATTTTACATATGGTAGACACCAAATTTGTTTCCTCATGAGATCTCAAATAGTTTTTGCTTGGCTACCGTCATGTTCGCTCAGCGCTTTTGTTGTTATTGAGCCAATCGAGTACGTGTCTTCTAGAATTACTTAAGAGGTCACCAAATAAGGAACCCAGATGCTGAAGAAATCACTAGCGGCTATTCCCTTGCTTCTCTGTTTATTCATATCATCAGCCTACGCCGAAAACACGCGTAAAACCGTCAACATCACCGCTGGAGATTGGCCTCCTTTTATCGGTCAAAGCCTCGAAGATTACGGTGTCGTCGCACAAACCATCAAGCAGGTTTTTGCGTTACAAGGTTATAAGGTGGTTTTCACTTTCTACCCTTGGGCAAGAGCTTATGAGAAAGCCCAAAGTGGCGAATACGATGCCACTGCGGTGTGGATGTTTGATGATGAGCGGACGGAACATTTCTATTTCAGTGAACCCGTATCACAAGAGCAATTTGTTTTCTTTCATCACAAAGACCTCGCCTTTGATTGGTCTACTATAGACGATCTAAAAGGCTATAAGATGGGCGGCGGGCTTGGTTACAGCTATGGGGAAGCTTTGGATAGACTCATTGATGCCAAAGAGATCAGTATAAGCCGGGTCAATAGCCCCAGTCAGAATCTGTTGCGCCTTAACCACAAACGCATCCAAATCTATCCGGAAGAACGGCAAATCGGCATATATCACCTAAACCAACAACCAGAAGAGATTCAGGGTAATATTACCTACCACCCGAAACCTTTTCTTAACAACGACGGCTTTGTCATGTTCTCAAAACTAAGTCCAAGAGGAAAAAAAACTACTAGAGGTTTTTAACCAAGGGCTTATTAAATGGCATCAGCAGCAATCTCAAAGCAACTAAACGACACGGTTTTGCTCTCGCCCTTGATGAAAAGCGTTAATATTGTCCATCAGAATATTCGCTAGATTCTGTATCGATGAGTCACTACCCCACGCCACGTGTGGTGTTAGGAGTAAATTGGGCAAATTCATATTGGCGAGTAGCGGATTGCTATCATCCGCTGGCTCTTGGCTAAACACATCTACGCCAGCGCCAGCAATGGTGCCTCGTTTTAAGGCCTCAACCAGAGCCGCTTCATCAATCAACCCACCTCGACCAGTATTGATCAGCACACTGCCAGGCTTCATTTGAGCCAGTTCATGACGCCCAATCAAGTGATGAGTCTGTTCATTCAACGGACAATGTAGCGTCAACACATCAGCCATCATCAACACCTGCTCAAATGGCAGGTAGCCATTTCGACAAAGATTTGCGCCTTTATGTTCGGCGTAAATAACCTGCATCCCAACCGCCCTAGCCAGAGCCGCAGTGGCCTGACCCAAAGCTCCAGAACCAACAACGCCCAAAGTTGATCCTGCTACGTCACCAATTGGGTGAGTAAAGAAGCAAAACTGCTTATTGCGCTGCCATTCCCCATTAGCAATATCATTGTGATAGCCCATCAAATTGCGCTTAAGAGCAAATATCATCCCAACCACATGCTCAGGCACCGATTGAGTGGCATAGCCCTGCACGTTTGTGACGGCTATGTTTTGCTCACGGCAGTAATCAATGTCGATGTTGTTGAAGCCAGTAGCCGAGACCGCGATCAGCTTGAGCTCCGGCAGTTGACGCAATACTGCCGCATCTAATACGACTTTATTCGTGATGACGATTTGAGCATTTTTCAACCGCTCTACCACCAGCTCGGGGCTGGTAAAATCATATTCAATCCATTGATGGTCAAAAGGAAGGTGAGGTAATTCGATATAAGTTGGGATCGTTGCACGATCCAAGAACACAACATTCGGCAGCGACATAGTTTCTCCTTTCGCTGCCTATAATGAAATCATGGACGCGGCAGCGCTTTGTAATCAGGCAATTCTCGCACAGGATCGAAATAGTTAAAGATCAACGCCTCCGCTTCAGGATAAAAATCACAAGGAACAAAAATACTGCGTAAGCAGTCATCTTGAGGGTGGTAAAAACTCAATTCAGCCGCATGCAGTTCAAGACGGTTGGAGAATTCAAAAGCTTCTCCTTGCGAATAAAATTCATCTCCGACAATCGGATGCCCTAAAGCCTGCATATGCACACGCAACTGATGTGAACGCCCTGTAATAGGCAGTAACCTGACAATAGTGGTCTGCTCCTCCCGCTTCGCCACCTCAAATAAGGTTTGAGATGGCTTACCCTGCTCAAAACAGACTTTCTGCTTCGGCCGATTTGGCCAATCACAAATCAGTGGAAGATCCACTTTTCCCTCTTGTTGTTCAACCTGCCCCCATACACGAGCATAGTAGACCTTATGCGTGAGGCGAAACTGAAACTGTTTTTTTAACGCCGATTCTGTGGGCTTGTTCTTGGCAAAAAGCATTAAACCTGAAGTTGACATATCAAGACGATGAACCGGTTGGATGTCAGGATAGATGTCTTTCAATCGGCTCCACATGCTGTCGTAATGCTCTTCAGCCCTGCCTGGCACAGACAAGAGACCCGACGGTTTATTCACCACAAGGATGCCTTCATCTTCAAATACTCGCTCAATCCATGGCTCGGTGGGAGGATAGTATTGCTGCATAGCCATAAAACATCTCAATCAGGTATAAAACGCAACCAGTATATCAGAGTCATGCCTGTGACGGCGTTTCCACATCCTAGTATGTTTTAGCTTTTTTCATGTAAATAATATTTAACACATTGATTGCATGTGATATTCATACTTAAAGTTGACAAGAAATAATCAATAACGACAAAAACATCAAGGAACCCAAATGGAAACGATCTCCGCTTCAGAAAGCAAACCCAAATGCTCTCTGTCACAACTCATCCGTTCGCTAGGCCCAGGGATCATGATGGCTGCCGCTGCGGTGGGAGGATCACATCTGGTGGCTTCAACCAAAGCCGGTGCAATTTACGGTTGGCAGCTAGCCGCACTCATTTTGTTAGTTAACTTTTTTAAATACCCATTTTTCCGTGCCAGCATACAGTACACCATGGGAACAGGAGAAAGTCTGGTCGAAGGCTACGCCAAGCTAGGCCGACCTTACCTATGGCTGTTTGTCGCACTCAGCGTCGTTTCTGGCGTCGTTAACACAGCCGCCTTACTCCTCTTCAGTGCTAGCTTGTTGGGTTACTTTATTCCTTTCGAGCTCTCGACTACGAGCTTGTGCTTAATCGTCTTAGCCACCTGTTTAACGATTCTGTTTGCAGGTCACTACAAAGCCCTCGACGCCTTATCCAAAATCATTATGGCGGTACTGACCATCGCAACATTGACTGCGGTCGCTATTGCCGCAGGTAACCCTGTCGAAGCGGCTCCCGCTTTTGAAGCGCCCTCACCTTGGTCCATTGCCGCTATCGGTTTTATTGTAGTAACCATGGGTTGGATGCCAGCACCGATTGAAATTTCCAGCCTGACTTCAATGTGGCTTAAAAGTCAGCAACACCACCAAAAGGTAACGGCTCGTTCTGCTTTGTTTGATTTCAATGTGGGCTACATCGGTACCGCTATTCTGGCGATTGTCTTCCTTGCGCTGGGTACTTTGGTCTTACACGGCAGCAATATTGAACTATCTCAATCGGGTGTAGGCTTTTCACATCAGTTGGTTGGGCTCTACGCATCAACCATTGGAGAGTGGTCGCGTTACCTGATTGCAGCCGTTGCGTTCTTCTGCATTTTTGGCAGTACGATTACGGTGATTGACGGCTACGCTCGAGTGATTTCAGAATCTCAACGACTACTGCGTAAGCAAAAAGAGATGAAGCATAAAGTGACTCAAGGTTGGATGTTACTTATCTCCGCAGCGGCACTGTCGATTATCGTATTCTGGGCGACAGCACTTCTACCAATGCTTGATTTTGCGATGATTCTGGCCTTTATGACCACACCGTTTTTCGCGCTACTTAACTATATTCTGGTTTCAAAATCTCAGCTACCAGAACCTTTGGCGCTCAGCAATAAACTGAAATGGCTTTCTATCACTGGCCTTGTCTACCTGTTTGGTTTCTTGGCGGTATTTGTCTGGTGGAAGTGGCTGATGTAGTCAAAATAGCGACCAACAAAAAAGGCCTTCAAATGAAGGCCTTTTACTGCAAGTGACGTAAATCAGTTGTGAGATACAACGATCATACGCAGAGAATCAAGTTGATATTGAGCTTGAGCAATGTAGCCACTCAGCTCTTTAATTTGCGCTTCAATCGCCGCCAGTTCTTCATCACGGATGTTTGGGTTAACCGCTTTCAATGCTTGCAGTCGTTCCAGCTCTGCATTCAAGCTCGCCTGCATTTCTTGTTGCGCTTCTGCACGTACGGCTTCGACTTTTTCGACAATCAACGCTTCACCTGCGGTGATCATCTGATGAACCTGAGCCTGAACTGACGACACCAGTTTGGTCGCCATATGACGGCCTACCGGGCTAAGCTGGCGGTTAAAACTTTCAAACTCAACCTGCTGAGATAAGTCACTGCCTTTGCCATCCAACATCAAGCGGATTGGTGTTGTCGGCAGGAAACGGCTGATACCACTGCGCTTTGGCGCCTGAGCATCAACTTTATATACCAATTCAAGCAGCATGGTGCCTACTGGTAACGCTTTGTTCTTTAGTAAAGATACTGCCGTTGCACCAACGCCTTCACTCATCAATAAGTCGATACCACCCTGAATCATAGGGTGCTCCCAACTGATGAAGTTCATGTCTTCACGAGACAACGCCGTTTCACGATCAAAGGTGATCGTCGCACCTTCATAAGGCAGACCAGGATAACTTGGCACCATCATGTGTTCAGATGGCGTCACCACCAAGGCATTCTCCCCTTTATCATCCTGATTAAGGCCAATGGTATCAAACAGACTCAACGCAAACGTCACTAGATTGGTATCACCATCGGTAGCCGCAATCTTATCGACTATCTGCTGCGCTTTTTCACCACCATTGGAATGCATTTCCAGTAAACGGTCACGCCCTTGCTCAAGTTGAGATTTAAGCTCTTTATTCATCGCAGCAGACTCGCTGATCACATCATCGAGTTCGGTAACGTCACCTGAAGCGAGCATTTCAATCAAACGATCAGAGAACTTGTCATACACCGCGCGACCTGTCGGGCAAGTTTCAGCAAACGCATTTAGACCTTCATCGAACCAACGCGCCAGAATCGCCTGTGAAGTCTGCTCCAGATAAGGAACGTGAATATCAATATCACGACTCTGCCCAATACGGTCCAGACGACCAATACGCTGCTCAAGTAAGTCGGGGTTGAACGGCAAATCGAACATCACCAGTTGGTTTGCAAACTGGAAATTACGACCTTCTGAGCCAATTTCACTACAGATAAGGACCTGAGCGCCACCCTCTTCCTGCGCAAAGTAAGCGGCCGCTTTATCGCGTTCCAGAATCGACATACCTTCGTGGAACACGGTGGCACGGATACCTTCACGCTCACGCAGCGCCTGCTCTAGCTGTAGCGCTGTGCTAGCACGAGAAGCAATAACCAAGATCTTGTCACTGCGCTTTTGTTTGATCTTCTCAATCAGCCAATTGACACGTGAATCAAACTGCCACCAGCTAGCATCATCACCTTCAAACTCTTGGAAGATTTCTTCTGGGTACAGATTTTTCAGCGCACGTGCTTCTGGGCTGATTTTGCCACCAATCATGCCCGATACGCGCATAGACGTTGTGTACTGTTGAGGTATCGGCATTGGCAGTAGGTTCACGTTGCGCACCGGGAAGCCTTTAATCGCTGCACGAGTGTTACGGAACAGCACGCGTCCGGTACCATGGCGGTCCATCAAGTTGTCGATCAGCTCCTGACGAGCTGCGGCTTTAGCTTCTTCTTCGCTATCGCTTTCAATAATGCGGAATAAAGGCTCAACATCCTGCTCAGACAACAATTCAGTAATCTGATTTTTAGCGTCATTCTCGAGCTGTTGGCCGGAGAAAAGCGCACTCACTGAATCCGCTACTGGCGCGTATTGCTCTTCTTCCTCAACAAACGCTTGGTAGTCATAGAAGCGGTCTGAATCGAGCAAACGCAGACGGGCAAAGTGACTTTCACGTCCTAGCTGTTCTGGGGTTGCGGTCAAAAGGAGTACGCCTGGGGTACGCTCTGCCAGCCCTTCAACCACCTGATACTCACGACTTGGTTTTTCTTGACTCCATTCTAAGTGGTGAGCTTCATCAACAACCAGTAAGTCCCACTCACCTTCGAGCGCTTGCTCAAAACGCTTGCGGCTCTTGCGTAAGAAATCCAGTGAACACAGTACATACTGCTGAGTATCAAACGGGTTATCTGAATCGGCAAACGCCTCAATACAGCGCTCTTCATCAAAAATAGAGAAGTGCAGATTGAAGCGGCGCATCATTTCCACTAACCATTGATGCTGCAACGTTTCCGGTACCACAATCAGGATACGTTCCGCTCGGCCAGCCAGCACCTGCTGGTGGATGATCATCCCAGCTTCAATGGTTTTACCTAGGCCCACTTCATCGGCTAATAAAACGCGAGGCGCATGACGACGACCGACTTCATGAGCAATGTATAGCTGATGCGGGATCAGACCCGCACGCATGCCACACAGACCACGCATCGGGCTTTTATGCTGCTCATATTGGTTCATCAATGCACGATAACGGAGCACAAAATTGTCCATTCGGTCAATTTGACCCGCGAACAATTTATCTTGAGGTTTGTTAAAACGAATTTGATTGCTGAGCATGATTTCGCGCAGCATCACCTCTTGCTCTCCGCTGTCTTCACGGGTGCCGATGTAGGCAAACAGACCTTGGTCCTCGACCACTTGCTCAATCTTAAGTGACCAACCTTGCTGACTGTCAACGACATCACCAGCGTTAAAGGTTACTCGGGTAACAGGCGCATCATTACGAGCGTACACTCGGTTCTCTTCTGAAGCTGCAAACATAAGTGTCACAGTGCGAGCATCCAGTGCTACTACAGTCCCTAAACCTAAATCGCTTTCTGTATCGCTGATCCAGCGCTGGCCCAAAGCAAATGTCATGAATCGACTACCTCATCTGTTTAATTCAAAAATGGGTCTATTTATCTTAGTTGTTCTTGCGTGACTTGAAAGGCAACTGACGGGGAAGTAAATGGTCAGCAGTCACGCCAAAAAGGTCGCTCATATTACTCGAAGCTGTGATATTGGTCACGCACAAACACCTCAAAAACCAACAAATTTTTCTCTATCTTTTGCATGACATCAAAGTGTAAGAAAAGAGTGGCAAATCTAAAAAAGAGAGTTGGAAATCTGACTTATACTCACAGGTGAGAATGCAGACGATGGTGTCAATGTTTTGACTGGCACGAGAGATGCATTGTTTCGGATGACGATCAATACGGGTTTGTAGCATATCAGCTAACCGACAGCGATCTCTGAGCGACTTAGCGACATGCTGCAAACAACCGCAGGTAGGCCATCATCACAAGCGATTGTGAATGGCAAACAAGCCGCATCACGGCAAGGGAGACGCTTATGGGTGACACGGATCGGAAACTTTTTGTCCTAGACACCAACATCCTTCTTCATGAACCTTTAGCCATCTATTCCTTTCAAGAACACGACGTGGTCATTCCAATGACCGTCCTCGAGGAGCTCGACCGAATCAAAGACAGCAAACGCGACGTTGCCCGCGATGCGCGAGTGGCCATCCGCGCCATGGAAGCTATGTTCAAAGACGCCACACCAGATGAAATCTCTGAAGGCATTCCCATCAATCGAGATAAGGAAAATACCGGCCATATCTCTATTCTCGCCGATTTTGAACTGCAAGAGACTGTTAAGGCATTTGCAGACAAAGCCGGCGATAATCGCATTCTTAATGCGGTACTTTATCTGCAGAACAAACGAGCACCACGTGAAGTGGTTCTGATCACCAAAGACATCAATATGCGCTTACGCGCCAAAGGGGCAGGCGTTCGCTTCGTTGAAGACTATCGTACTGATCAATTAATTGATGACGTTCAGTACCTAACTAAAGGCTTCCAACAAATCGAAGGTGACTTCTGGAGCAATATTGATGAGGTCGAGAGTAAGAACCTTGGTGGTCACACGTTCCATACCCTAGATCGAGAGCCTTTTGAACCAACTTACATTAATCAGTATGTGATTGATGAAGAGAGTGATTTCGCAGGGCGAGTGGAAGACATCACCCCTGACAAGGTAACACTGAAAGATCTCAGCCGCGAGCGTATGATGCATCGTCGAGCGTGGGACATCACGCCGAAGAACATTTATCAAGGCATGGCGTTAGATGCCTTACTCGATCCTGATATTGATTTGGTGATTCTAACGGGGGCTGCGGGCAGTGGTAAAACGCTACTTGCTATGGCGTCCGCTTTAGAGCAAACCATTGAACACGGTATGTTTGACAAGATCATCGTCACACGTAATACGCCAGATATCGGCGAATCGATTGGCTTCTTGCCTGGCAGTGAGGAGGAAAAAATGCTGCCTTGGTTAGCGGCGGTAACGGACACACTGGAAGCGCTACATAAGCACGACCACTGTACTGAAGGCTCATTGAAGTACATCTGTGACAAAGCCAATATACAGTTTAAGTCGATAAACTTTATGCGTGGCCGCTCAATCCAAAACGCGTTTGTCTTACTGGATGAGTGTCAGAACCTGACCGCTTCGCAAATCAAAACCATCATTACTCGCTGTGGTGAAGGCACTAAGATAGTCTGCTCGGGTAACCTGGCGCAGATTGACTCCCACTACCTCACCCCTGTTACCTCAGGATTGACTTACATGGTGGAGCGCTTCAAGAACTTCGAAGGCAGCGCTAATGTCCACCTAAATGGCGTCGTTCGCAGCCGTCTAGCTGAGTTTGCAGAAGAGAATTTATAATCAAAAAAGCGGGATATTATTTACATCCCGCCATTTTATTGAAATAATTATTCACAAACAGCACTTAACTATGTTTAACTAGTCCTATTAAAATAATGAGCAATGAAGGACTGAAGCATGGCTTTCAATCTACGTAACCGAAATTTCCTTAAGCTTCTCGATTTCACCCCAAAAGAGATTCAGTTTTTACTCGATCTATCTGCGGATCTTAAGAAGGCAAAATACGCGGGCACAGAACAGAAAAAGCTCGTTGGTAAAAACATCGCCCTGATCTTTGAAAAAGCCTCTACTCGCACCCGATGCGCATTTGAAGTAGCCGCTTTCGATCAAGGCGCACAAGTTTCTTACATCGGCCCATCCGGTTCACAGATCGGTCACAAAGAGTCGATGAAGGACACCGCGCGTGTATTAGGCAGAATGTATGACGGGATTGAATACCGAGGGTTCGGCCAAGAAGTCGTAGAAGAGCTGGGGCAATACGCTGGTGTACCTGTTTGGAACGGTTTGACCAACGAATTTCACCCCACTCAAATATTGGCCGATTTTCTCACCATGATTGAACACGGTCGCGGTAAGCTGCTCCATGAAATCAAGTTTGCTTATTTAGGCGATGCACGCAACAACATGGGTAACTCTCTATTGGTGGGGGCTGCCAAAATGGGCATGGATATTCGTCTTGTCGCCCCTAAAGCTTTCTGGCCAGAAAAGGAACTGGTGGCAAACTGCCAACTGATTGCTCTACAAACAGGGGCAAAAATCACGCTGACTGAAAGCGTTGATCAAGGGGTTAAAGATTGCGACTTCCTGTATACTGACGTGTGGGTTTCGATGGGCGAAGCTCCAGAAGCTTGGGATGAGCGAGTTACTCAAATGAAGCCTTATCAAGTGAATATGGAAACCCTAGATAAAACCGGTAACCCGCAAGTCAAGTTCATGCATTGCTTACCGGCATTTCATAATGATGAAACCACCATAGGTAAGGAAGTAGCCGACAAATACGGAATGAATGGTCTAGAAGTGACTGAAGAAGTGTTCGAGTCTGACCACTCGATTGTGTTTGATGAAGCAGAGAACCGTATGCATACGATTAAAGCTGTGATGGTCGCAACACTCGGTTCATAACACCAACAAAAATTGCACAGTAAAGCTTCGATGTAATCGCTTGCGTTAACAAATCTTCAGCGTATAATGCTCGGCAATTTGTCTGGAGGTAGTGACCAAATGCCACGTAAAACGTGTTCTACAAAACGATTTACATTAGGTAAGCCAAAACGCTTACTGGCTGGTCTTTTTACTATTTCCACCGATTTTTAAAGCCTCCCTATTGGGAGGCTTTTTATTGCCTAAATTGCAGATGGGACGATGATTATGACGAACACGCTTTATAACAAGCACATTATCTCAATTCCTGAGCTTTCTCGTGAAGAGCTGGAACTGATTGTCAAAACCGCAGGTCAACTCAAAGCAGAGCCTAATCCTGAGCTTATCAAGAATAAGGTGATTGCCAGCTGCTTCTTTGAACCCTCTACCCGTACTCGTCTGTCTTTTGAAACCGCTATCCAACGTGTCGGTGGCAGCGTGATTGGTTTTGATAATGGCGGTAACACTTCGCTAGCCAAAAAAGGAGAAACCTTATCTGACTCAGTTCAGGTTATCTCTTCTTATGTCGATGCATTTGTTATGCGTCATCCACAGGAAGGCGCTGCACGATTAGCTTCTGAATTCTCCAGTGGTGTACCGGTCATCAACGCGGGTGACGGAGCGAACCAACACCCCACACAAACTCTGCTCGATCTGTTCTCAATTGCCGAAACACAAGGCCGTCTTGATAACCTCAACGTTGCCTTTGTTGGTGACCTGAAATATGGCCGTACTGTTCACTCTCTGACACAGGCCCTAGCAAAGTTTAACAATGTTCGCTTCTACTTCATCGCTCCAGAGGCACTGGCGATGCCAGATTATATTTGTGAAGAGTTGGATGAAGCTGGCATTGAATACAGCATGCATACGGACATGGAAACTGTCATCCCTGAGCTGGACGTGTTGTATATGACCCGTGTTCAGAAAGAACGCTTTGATGAGTCGGAATACGCGCACATCAAATCTGCCTACATCCTCACTGCAGCCCTGCTAGAAGGTGCGCGCGACAACCTAAAAGTGCTCCACCCACTGCCTCGTGTGGATGAAATCACGGTTGACGTCGATAAAACGCCACACGCCTATTACTTTGAACAGGCTGAAAATGGCGTCTATGCGCGTGAGGCCCTACTTGCCCTTGTTTTAAACCAATCACTGTAATCGGGAGAATCATCATGGCTAAAGAAACTCAATTGCAGGTTGAAGCAATCAAAAACGGCACCGTTATTGACCACATCCCAGCTCAGATTGGTATTAAAGTTCTCAAACTATTTTCAATGGATAAGTCAGAGCAGCGCGTCACTGTTGGCCTCAATTTGCCGTCTTCGGCCCTCGGCCATAAAGACCTGCTTAAGATTGAAAATGTCTTTATCACTGAAGAGCAGGCAAGCAAACTTGCCTTGTACGCACCACATGCCACAGTTAACCAAATCGAAAACTACGAGGTTGTGAAGAAGCTGGCTCTCGATTTACCAGAACAGATCAACAACGTCTTTGAATGCCCAAACAGTAACTGCATTACCCACGATGAACCTGTAGAAACTAGCTTTAAAGTATTCGAGAAGAAAGATAACGTTCGATTAAAATGTAAGTATTGTGAAAAAGTCTTCTCACGAGAAATCGTCACTGAGCGTTAATCATCTATTAATCATAAATTATCTATCCCTGCTCTCTGCTAGCAGGGATTTTTCTTTACGCCGCCGAGCTTTCACGGCACACTGATTTCCCTTAATTACGTTAACCCCAACAGATGGAACATAATAATGACTAAAGTACTTCATACAGAATCCGCTCCTGCTGCTATTGGCCCATATGTACAAGGTGTAGACCTAGGTAACATGGTACTGACCTCAGGTCAGATCCCGGTAAACCCTGCAACAGGTGAAGTATCAGCAGACATCTCTGAGCAAGCTCGTCAGTCTCTGGATAACGTAAAAGCGGTGGTTGAAGCATCTGGCTTGTCTGTTACTGACATCGTTAAAATGACGGTTTTCGTCAAAGACCTCAATGACTTTGGCACAGTTAACGAAGTGTATGGTCAATTCTTCGATGAGCATAATGTGTCAAACTACCCTGCTCGTTCATGTGTAGAAGTGGCTCGTCTACCTAAAGATGTAGGTATCGAAATTGAAGCGATTGCTGTTCGTAAGTAATTTTCGAATACCATAAAAAAGCGAGCTTAATGCTCGCTTTTTTTACGCTAGAAAATCAATAATATTTGTCACAACCTATATGCAGTTGTGGATCATCCATTAATTCGCTGATGTCAGCAGCAAACTGCTGATGAGAATCACGCGCCTCAATAAGAATCGCATGGTTCTTCTTATCAACGGCCAAGACTCTTCCAACGCCCTGTTTACATTCCACCAGCATACCTTTTTCGATTTCAGTAATATCCATATCCATCTCCCCTTGTTGTTTACCTATTTACAACCTGAGAGATAAAAAGGATCAAAAAAGCCGACTCAAAAGTCGACTTTTTATAATATTAATTTATGGCTTACTTAACGAAATCCACACCCGTTTGGATGTCGCCGTTCAGTGTTTCTAACATGCCATCAAGTGCGGATTTTTCGAATGTACTCAGTTCACCATAGCTCAGGATCTCTTCAACGCCATCTTTACCCAGCTTCACTGGTTGTGCGAAGAACGGCGCATGCTCACCATCACCTTCTACGTAAGCGTACTCAACTACGTCTTCACCTTGAAGTGCTTTCACTAAAGCAAGACCGAATCTGCACGCCGCCTGACCCATAGACAGCGTTGCGCTGCCGCCACCCGCTTTTGCCTCTACGACTTCAGTACCCGCATTCTGGATACGCTTAGTCAATGCAGCGACTTCTTCTGCAGTGAACTCAACACCTTCAACCTGAGAAAGCAGAGGAAGAATCGTTACACCAGAGTGACCACCGATAACAGGAACACGCACTTCACCTGGATCTTTATCTTTTAGATCCGCAACGAAAGTTTCAGAACGGATAACATCCAGAGTTGTTACACCAAACAGGCGACGCTTATCGTAAACGCCCGCTTTCTTAAGAACTTCTGCCGCGATTGGCACGGTCGTGTTGACTGGGTTAGTGATGATACCGATCATCGCTTTAGGACAAACGTGAGCGATTTTCTCTGCAAGAGACTTAACGATACCAGCGTTGACGTTAAATAGGTCCGCACGATCCATACCAGGCTTACGTGCAACACCCGCTGAAATAAGAACAACATCCGCACCTTCAAGTGCTGGCGTTGGATCTTCGCCCGCATAACCTTTGATTGATACAGGCGTTGGGATGTGGCTTAGATCAGCAGCAACACCCGGAGTAACCGGAGCGATGTCGTAAAGTGCTAAATCTGAACCTGCAGGAAGGCGGTTTTTAAGTAAAAGGGCTAGGGCTTGACCGATGCCTCCAGCGGCACCAATAACGGCTACTTTCATCGTAGTTCTCCTTGAGATGGATCTCTTTATAAGTCTTGGGGTGATTTGAAATCAACGCTGTCCAAAGCTATAGCAATCACATACTGATTACAATCAATTAACGTCAGCTTTGCGACCTTGCGCAACACAGTAACAACATACTACATACAAGTGTTTATTATCCTCATATTTACCTTTATTGACAAAGGGTTAAGCAATAATAAAGTTGCAATACCTCTCCCCTGTTTACAGTGACATGTTAGACAGATTTAGGGATCGCATTGGCACAATATGCATAGCTATGCGAGAATATTCACTTGATTTTTATAAAAACAACGGCTGAAAGAGAACCATGCGTCATTCAGAAAAACAAGATAACCTCGTCCGTGCATTTAAAGCATTGCTCAAAGAGGAACGATTTGGCTCCCAAGGGGATATTGTCGAGGCTCTGAAAAATGAAGGCTTCGAAAACATTAACCAGTCCAAAGTTTCCCGTATGTTGACCAAGTTTGGTGCTGTTCGTACCCGCAATGCCAAGATGGAAATGGTTTACTGTCTGCCAGCGGAGTTAGGTGTGCCGACAGTATCGAGCTCGCTGCGTGAGTTGGTTCTAGATATTGACCACAACAATGCCCTAGTCGTGATTCATACTGGACCAGGCGCCGCTCAGTTAATTGCTCGTTTACTCGATTCACTGGGTAAATCAGAAGGCATACTCGGTGTCGTCGCTGGAGATGACACCATTTTCATTACTCCGACCCTAAATATAACGACGGAACAATTGTTCAATTCAGTCTGTGAACTATTTGAATATACTGGATAAGTTTCAGATATCACTCCCTGTTGTTGAGTCACTTGAGGTCACTCTCCTTGTGACTCAAATCACATCTTCGACAAATCTCTTCATCCAAATACGTATTATTCTAAACCATTGATTCAACGATGGTTTAACCTGCTAATTTAGGTTAATTTTTCGTTCAATATGCAGCCAAAATCGCTATATTTTTTAACAATTGTGTAATTATGTGCCGATTATTTGGTATTATTCTGCCACTTTTTCAACATACGGATTGAAAAAGATGCCGTTTCCATAATAGGAAACTCCCATAGTGACTACACTTGCTCTGGGTTAATAATGGATAAAGGAAGGGAAATTCATGGCATTGAACAAACTTATCAAAGTTGGTGCTATTGCAGCTGCTGTAGTGGGTGCTGGCGCGGTTAACGCTCAAGAATTCATTACGATTGGTACAGGTTCTGTAACGGGCGTTTACTACCCGACTGGTGGCGCGATTTGTAAACTGGTTAATAAAGGCCGTAAAGATCACAATATTCGTTGTTCTGTGGAGTCGACTGGTGGTTCGATCTACAACGTCAACACTATTCGTGCTGGAGAGCTGGACTTTGGTATCGTTCAGTCTGATTGGCAGTACCACGGATACAACGGGACAAGTAAGTTTGCTGAACAAGGCCCGTACAAAAAGCTACGTGCAGTGTTCTCACTACACACAGAACCATTCAACATCATCGCTCGTGCTGATTCTGGTATAGAAAACGTATCTGACCTGAAAGGCAAGCGCGTAAACATCGGTAACCCAGGTTCTGGTGACCGTGCGACTATGGGTGTGGTAATGGAAGCCATGGGCTGGACTAACGACAGCTTCAAGCTTGCTTCTGAACTAAAAGGTTCTGAGCGTTCACAAGCTCTGTGTGATAACAAAATCGACGCGTTCGTTTATGTTGTTGGCCATCCAAATGGATCAATCAAAGAAGCAACCACTTCATGTGATGCGAAGCTAATTTCTGCAACTGGCCCGCAAATCGACAAGATCGTCGCTGACAATCCATATTACGCATTCAGTACAATCCCAGCGGGTATGTACCGTGGTACAGATAAAGACGTAAACAGCTTCGGTGTTGCCGCGACTATGGTGACAACGACTGATGTTTCAGACGATGTTGCTTACAACGTGGCAAAATCTGTATTCGAAAATTTTGATACCTTTAAGCGTCTGCACCCTGCGTTTGCAAACCTTAAGAAAGAAGACATGGTCAAAGCTGGTCTTTCTATCCCTCTACACCCAGGTGCTGAGAAATACTACAAAGAAGTAGGCCTACTTAAGTAACCTCTCTTTGTTCATCAAGGAGGTCACTACCTCCTTGATGTATCAAGCTCTAAGGTATTGAGCAATATCGTATTATTTGGAGTTTCACATTTTTGAAACTCCTCTTTATTTGTATCTATCACAAACTTACTAATGAGCAATGTTTGATCTTTTCACTAGACTGAAAGATGCAAATCAGGTTCTGACAATCATAAAAAGACAGGCCATTTATAATAAGGATTAAGTACATGTCGAAGACAACATCTCCGTCTCAAGATGTGCAAGAAATGGTAGCTCAAGCCGATACAGGTGCACGTGCCCCTATGGGTATCCCAGGACGCATCTTATGGTTTGTGCCACTGTGTTGGTCACTCTTCCAACTTTGGTACGCATCCCCTCTGCCGTTCATATTTAATTTTGGCGTACTCAACGACACTGAAGCACGTTCGATACATTTGATGTTTGCCGTGTTCCTAGCGTTTACCGCTTACCCCGCTCTGAAAACTTCTCCTCGCGATCATATCCCTGCTCTGGATTGGCTACTGGCATTAGCCGGCAGTTTCTCCGCTGCTTATATCTATATTTTCTACACCGAGCTGGCTGGCCGATCAGGTGCTCCAACAACATTAGATATTGTTGCTGCTGTAACGGGCATGATATTACTGCTAGAAGCAACACGTCGTGCACTAGGTCCACCACTGATGGTCGTTGCAGCCGTGTTCTTACTGTATACCTTTGGTGGTCCGTACATGCCCGATGTGATTGCTCACAAAGGCGCCAGTCTGAACAAAGCAATGTCTCATCTATGGTTAACAACCGAAGGTGTATTTGGCGTTGCTCTGGGTGTGTCCACATCATTCGTATTCTTGTTTGTACTGTTCGGGGCAATGCTGGAACGCGCTGGTGCAGGTGCTTATTTCATTAAAGTCGCTTTCTCTTTGCTGGGACATATGAGAGGTGGACCAGCTAAAGCAGCAGTAGTCGCATCAGGTTTATCTGGTCTGGTTTCAGGCTCTTCAATCGCCAACGTTGTGACCACTGGTACTTTCACAATCCCACTAATGAAACGTGTCGGTTTCCCAGGAACAAAAGCAGGCGCAGTAGAAGTTGCCGCTTCAACCAATGGTCAGTTAACGCCACCAATCATGGGCGCAGCTGCATTCCTTATGGTTGAATACGTAGGAATTTCTTACGTCGAAGTCATCAAGGCGGCAATCCTGCCTGCTCTGATTTCTTACATCGCGCTAATTTACATTGTCCACCTTGAAGCCTGTAAAGCGGGCATGACTGGTCTTCCTCGTCGTCACAATCCGACACTAATCGCGAGCTTACTGTCATTCACTGGCACCATTCTCGGCTTGTGTGTCATCAGTGCCGCGGTCTACTACGGTATCGGTTGGACGAAAGACGTCTTCGGTGATGCCGCTACACCAATCGTCACCATTGCGCTCCTTCTATCTTACGTTGGTTTGGTCAATATCTCGGCTAAATATGCCAAAGAAGGCGCGATTGAGATTGATGCCGAACTGACTGAAGTGCCAGATCCAGGTCCAACGATTAAATCGGGCTTGCACTACCTGCTGCCAATCGTGGTACTGGTATGGTGTTTAACGGTAGAGCGTTTCTCTCCTGGTTTGTCTGCGTTCTGGGCAACGGTATTCATGATCTTTATCCTGATTACTCAACGTCCTCTCATGGCCGTACTTTCTAAGCAAGGAGCGATTGCGGAACAAACCAAAGAAGGCTTTATTGACTTACTTGAGAGTCTAGTTTCTGGTGCTCGTAACATGATCGGTATTGGTGTTGCGACTGCGGCTGCGGGCACAGTTGTTGGTGTGGTAACTCTCACCGGTATTGGTTTGGTGATGACGGACTTCGTCGAGTTTATCTCGGGCGGTAACATTATCCTGATGCTTCTGTTCACCGCTGTGATCAGTCTGATCTTGGGGATGGGCCTACCAACGACAGCAAACTACATCGTAGTTTCTACACTAATGGCTCCTGTTATCGTGACGCTGGGTGCACAAAGCGGCTTAATCATCCCTCTGATCGCCGTTCACTTGTTTGTGTTCTACTTTGGTATTCTGGCCGACGATACACCTCCGGTTGGTTTAGCAGCCTTTGCCGCTGCGGCGATAGCCAAGTCGGATCCAATCAGGACCGGTATTCAGGGCTTTACTTACGATATTCGTACCGCCATCTTACCTTTCATGTTCATCTTCAACACACAACTTCTTTTAATGGGAATTGAGAGTTGGTGGCATTTGTTGCTCACGATCATATCTTCCGTCATTGCAATGCTGATATTCTCTGCAGCAACACAAGGCTGGTGGTTTACTAAGAACAAGTGGTGGGAAACAGTTCTGCTATTGGCTCTGACGTTTACTTTCTTCCGCCCTGGTTTCTGGTGGGATCAAATTTACCCAGCCAAAGTACTTCACCCAGGTACAGAGATCGCGCAGATCACTGAACAGCTACCCGTTGGTCAAGAGATTGAGCTTCTTGTTGCGGGTGAGAACCTTGAAGGCGATTTCATCTCGAAGACCGTCCGACTGCCATTCGAGGACAGCGCAAAGTCCGCTGAAGATCGTATCTCATCTATGGGTCTGATGCTGAATAGCAGCAATGGCCGTATGTTGGTCGATATGGTCGAATTCGGCAGCCCAGCAGAAGCAGCTGGTGTTGATTTCGACTGGGAGATTCGCTCGGTTGTAGTGGATGCAGATCGACCAATGAAAGAGTGGGTCTTCGTTCCTGCACTGCTACTGCTCATCGGTCTAGGTATGAACCAGAGAAGACGAGCTCGTAAGGATGAATTGAGCGCGTAACTTAGTTAGCCTCGCTCCATAGAAGGAAGTGAGGCTACAATTAGCTAATCCACTTAAATTCGGTGGATTTGGTATCAACTAAGGATGCATATCTCAGCCATTTCCATGGTTGAGACTGAATAGAGAGCTATCGATGTATAAGCAAATTCTTGTTCCTGTCGATCTGAACGACAAAGGCTTTTCTGATAAAGCACTTGAGCTGGCTGTCTGGCACGCCAAGCATTCCAATGCTCAAGTTCATCTTCTGAACGTATTACCAGGTATTCACATGTCTATGGTTGCGACCTACTTTCCAAAAGATGCCGCAGCGAAAATGAAAACCGACGTTGAGAATCAGCTGAAACAGTTCGCTGTCCAGCACATTCCTGAAGAAGTCGTCTACAAAGTGCACGTAGCCGAAGGCAAAGCGTACGCGACTATTCTCGACTATGCGGAAAAGCTCGGTGCCGACCTGATTGTGATGCCAAGCCATAAGCGTTCTAAACTGGATAAAGTGGTATTGGGTTCTGTCGCCAGTAAAGTGGTTCAGAACTCACCCATCAATGTCTTGGTGGTAAAACCGCAAGGC
Organism: Vibrio neptunius; assembly: GCA_019339365.1. NCBI lineage: Bacteria > Pseudomonadati > Pseudomonadota > Gammaproteobacteria > Vibrionales > Vibrionaceae > Vibrio > Vibrio neptunius. Next base: position 3,556,964 of record CP079859.1, read on the forward strand.
TAAGTGGATTGAATAAAGACAAAAGGCGCTCAATTGAGTGCCTTTTTTAATAGTTACTAACGATTGATATTATAGGTTCAATCGAATTTAACTAATGATAATAATTATCAATAATGATCCTATCAACACCAAAGACTGGATCACATCATGAAAAAGACATTAACCTTTGCAGTTATTCACTTCTCAATCGCTTTCACGGTCGCGTATCTATTAACGGGAGATATCTTGATTGGTAGTCTGATTGCCATGATCGAGCCTATGGTGAACACCGTTGCGTTTTATTTTCATGAACGAGTTTGGCAAGCCTCACCCCAGTTGAAAAAACGTGAGAACGCTACAGCGCTGAAAACCACCAGCTTTGCTGTTGTGCACTTTAGTGTGGCGTTTAGTGTTGCTTATCTTTTGACAGGGAGCTGGTTAGTCGGTGGCGTTATGGCCGCGATTGAACCAAGTATTAATACTCTCGCCTATTATTTCCATGAGCGAGTATGGCAGCGCAAACAAAGCCCGCTATTTTCACAGCAAACGGCTCACGTTTGAAAACCACTACACAGGGAAATGGGTCACGCAGAGATCTTTACTCAGTCCGATATTAAATTTCTGCGTTTGGCCATCCAACATCACTTCTAGCTGATATAGATCATTGAGAGCTGGCTGGCTAGCATCGAAATAGATCGGCGCTTCGACTTGAAACAAAGCGCTCGCATGATCATTTCGTACATCAATAGGCAGGTGATAGGTCATTCCATTGAATTTAACTGCAGCAGAAATCAGCCCCGGTGTGTAGGTGCTGTAATGAAGATCGACCAAAAACTCACAACCACCGCCGTGGTGCCAGATCTGCTCAGTCACAACATGCTCTAATCGTACATGGCGGATAAACTGCAGGTAAGGCTCTTTCCAGATACCCACTCGTGAATCAAACCTTTGGTTAGGTTGATCACCTAAAGGACACATATCCAACCTGTCTTCTTCGAACAAAAGTTCTTCTTCCTCTTCGAGAAACAAGATCTCAAAGCGATTTCGACCGAGTTGCATGTAAGGACGAATGTCCTTTTTGTATTCCGCCTGTGAGCCATCACAATCAAACAGCGCTATACCATTGAGTCGCACTTCAGCATGGTAATCTACACCACCAAGCACCAAGTCAACGGCTGGAAACGCCAGCATCGCTTCATCAACTTCAATATCGTGCATCAAGTGCCACTCTTGCTCAGCGATATCTTGTTCGCACAACGTATCAGGTAACCGCTCGCTTAATGCTGCAGGAAAAGTAATGTCATCCTGAGGAACAGAAAGGTCAGTAAGCGGAGAGATCTGCCATAAGCCTGCGAGTGATAGCTGCATGTTTCCCTTATTAAAATTGCGCTAGATCAAGTTCGGGTGATTATAAAGAATCGTCTGAATGAAAGATACTTATCCCTCGCCGAATGACAGCGACAAAAAAACCAGCCTTTGGGCTGGTTTCTTCAATAACTCGTTACTCTTCGTCGTCATCTTCTTCTGGATACAGCGCATCTTCGCCTTCGTAGTAGGTACCCCAACCGTCGTAGATGATGTCATATTTCTCTGCAAGATGAATCAGCTTCTCTACTTGAGCATCAATCGTTTCTGCATCAAGAGCCGATTCCATTGTCGCATCACAGCACAGCAGTTTGTTGCCATCTTCATCTTCTGTTTCTTCTGCTTCTAATACTTCAAAACCCATTTTAAACGCTTCAACAACGGCTTTTTCCAGCGTATCGAAATCTTCAGCAAACAGGTGATGTTCTATTTCATATAACGCATCTGGATCACTACCGTCTTCTCGTAAGGCTTGGATGATCTCGCGAGTCTCTTCCTTTTTGAATCTCAATTAATTCTTCAACTGATAGATATTCGTCTTCATGAGACATAAGTCGGCTCCAGATAGTGACAACATTGATCGATTTTTACCGCAACGGAATATCGCATGGATCCAGCGAAATTACTACCCGCAATCCATTCGGATCGTCATCTTTATTGAGGGAATGATGAACGATCTCAAAGGATCCAGCTCACAACATCGAAAACTTAACATTTTTTTATCATCAGTGTGATTCAGAATTATCTGTGGTCATCGATCACAGTTTGTTACCCGTCGTTGTGAGTTTTTATTTTTCAGCGCTGCATATCTTAGGAAAAATGACAACTGCATAGAAATATACCTTTCTGCCACCAGTTGGCAAAGTTATGAATAGCTATGCTGAATTCAATTCTAATTTGTCAAAATCCCTCTTATAGCGTGGCGAATAGAGTCGCAAAGTCAGCGCACATAATTTGCAGTTGAAATTTCAGTTATAAAACTCAATAAAAACCAAATATATAGAATTAAAAACCACAAATAAAACAAAAACCAGTTTTTGAACCCAACATTATCGCTTGCATCTTGATAACAACCTTGTCATAAATACGCATTGGATATTATTGTAAGGACGCAAAATGAGTAAGTTGTACGTAGGCTCAGAAGTAGGCCAGTTAAGACGTGTATTGTTAGCCCGACCAGAGCGAGCGTTAACCCACCTTACCCCTTCAAACTGCCATGAGCTACTGTTTGACGATGTTCTTGCTGTCGAAGCGGCAGGAGAAGAGCATGATCAGTTTGCACAAACTTTGACGAATCAGGGTGTCGAGGTATTGCTACTTCACGATCTCCTAGTAGAGACTTTGGCCGTCAAAGAAGCCAAAGAGTGGTTACTAGATACTCAGATTTCTGATTTCCGCTACGGTCCGACGTTTGCCCGTGACCTGCGCCATTACTTATCGGATATGGATAATGAACACTTAGCAACCATCTTGCTCGGTGGCTTAGCTTACTCGGAGTTACCGATACAGTCTGCATCAATGTTACCTAAGATGCATCGTCCACTGGACTTTGTTATCGAGCCATTACCAAATCACCTCTTCACTCGTGATACATCATGTTGGGTTTACGGTGGCGTGTCTCTTAACCCAATGATGAAAGCAGCTCGTCAGCGCGAAACAAACCATCTACGAGCAATTTATCGCTGGCACCCTGTATTCGCAGGACAAGACTTCATCAAATACTTTGGTGATGAAGATCTGCATTATGACAACGCCAATATTGAAGGCGGTGATGTACTGGTTATCGGTAAAGGAGCTGTGTTGGTCGGTATGTCTGAACGAACAACAGCTCAAGGTGTTGAAAATTTAGCAGCAAATCTATTTAAGAATGGTCAAGCGAAAGAAGTGATTGCCATTGATTTGCCCAAACACCGCTCTTGTATGCATTTAGATACAGTAATGACCCACATGGATATTGACACTTTCTCAGTTTATCCCGAGATCATGCGCAAGGACCTTGATACTTGGCGCCTAACATCGAAAGGGGAAAATGAGATGAAGGTAGAACAAGTGTCAAGTTACACTCATGCTATTGAGCAAGCATTAGGCGTCGATAATCTTAAGATAATCACTACTGGCGGCGACAACTATGAAGCTGAACGTGAACAATGGAACGACGCGAACAACGTCCTAACTGTAAAACCAGGGGTGGTGATTGGTTACGAACGTAACGTTTACACTAACGAGAAGTACGACAAAGCAGGTATCGAAGTTCTGACTATTCCGGGTAATGAACTAGGCCGCGGACGCGGTGGTGCTCGTTGTATGAGCTGCCCAATTGAGCGTGACGATATTTAGAGAGAAACAGAACAAAAAGGGTTGATGTGGAAACATCAACCCTTTTTCATTGTTATTGGGTATGTCGAGTCGAGTCTAGTCAGTACCACCAACGGTAAGCGAATCAAGCTTCAAGGTGGGCTGCCCAACACCGACAGGAACGCTCTGACCTGCTTTGCCACACACACCGACACCTCGGTCAATACTGAGGTCATTACCAACCATAGAAACTTGCTGCATTGCTTCAATCCCTGAGCCAATCAAGGTTGCTCCTTTAACAGGGCGAGTAATTTTGCCATTTTCAATCAAATAAGCCTCTGAAGCAGAAAAAACGAATTTACCCGACGTGATGTCGACCTGACCACCACCAAAGTTTGGTGCATAAAGACCTTTCTTTACCGTAGAGATAATTTCTTCTGGCGAATGTTGCCCTGGTAGCATATAGGTGTTGGTCATTCGCGGCATAGGAAGGTGTGCGTAAGACTCACGGCGGCCGTTCCCTGTAGGCGCAACCCCCATAAGATGTGCATTGTGCTTATCCTGCATGTAACCTTTCAGGACACCGTTTTCAATCAAGGTGTTGTATTGACCAACTACCCCTTCGTCATCGATGTTAAGAGAGCCGCGTAGGTCTTTCAAAGTACCGTCATCAACAATAGTACAAAGCTCAGAGGTGACTTTCTCACCAACCTTGCCGCTAAATACCGAAGATTCCTTACGGTTAAAATCCCCTTCCAGGCCGTGGCCTACGGCCTCATGAAGCAGAACACCAGGCCAGCCTGAACCTAATACAACCGGCATCGCGCCCGCCGGTGCAGCTTCAGCTTCAAGGTTAACTAGCGCCATACGAATCGCTTCATCAGCGTAGTGATAGGCTACTTTTATACCCTGCTCTTCCGTCAAAAAGAAGTCATAACCAAATCGTCCACCACCACCCGCACTGCCTCGCTCACGGCGTTCACCACGCTGAGCCAGTACACTGATAGACAAACGCACTAAAGGGCGAATATCTCCAGCATAGGTACCATCTGTTGCAGCAACCAGCATTTGCTCATGTACACCACTCAGGCTTACAGACACCTCTGTAATCAAAGGCTCCTTGGTACGGATGTAGGCATCCAGCTCTTTTAGCAATTGCGTTTTTGCTCTTTTTGCCAGCTTTCAAGTGGATTCTCAGCAGCGTAAACTTGTTGATTATCACTACGCTTGAACGCCTGAATTTGAATATTTTGACCTTGTTGTGCAATACCACGAGCGGCCATGGCACTTTGTTTCAAACCTTCAAGGTGGATTTGATCTGAGTAAGCAAAACCGGTTTTCTCACCCGCGACCGCTCGTACACCGACACCACAGTCAATGTTAAACGAACCATCTTTGATAATACTGTCTTCCAGAACCAGTGATTCATGCCAGCTCGACTGAAAATAGATATCAGCATAGTCAATCTGACGGCTAGCAATGCTGGCTAAAGTCTTTGCAATGTCCTTCTCGGTTAGACCTGCCGAGTTTAGCAATGCGTCTTCTACTTGGTTTATTGTCATACTTTGCTCTTAAACATGTAATTGGTTTTGGAACCGAGTGTGGTTGAGAGTAGGCATCGCCTTACGGATTTCAGATACTCGTTTTAAGTCAATATCGACCAACAGATTCTGCGGTTCACTATTGAGTTTGGCGACCACTTCTCCCCATGGAGAGATTACCATAGAGTGTCCCCAAGTTTCTCGACCACAAGGATGAACTCCAGTTTGATTGGCCGCGATAACCCAACTTTGCGTTTCTATTGCTCTTGCCCTTAGTAACGGTTCCCAATGCGCTTTGCCTGTAACAGCCGTAAATGCGGCGGGGACCAGCATCACATTTGCACCCCGCTTCGCCAGTTCACTATACAGCTGTGGAAAACGAACATCATAGCAGATTGTTAAGCCCAAATGAGCGATAGGCGTATCGACTGACACAATTTGCACACCTGGCTTGAACGTTTCGGATTCTCGATAACGCTGATGAGAGTCGGCAACATCGACATCAAACATATGCAACTTATCATAGTGTGCAATGAGCTCTCCTTGAGGACTGAAGACCAATGAGGTCGTGGTCACATCATTCTCACAACGAATTGGCATGCTTCCTATGACTAGAAATACCCCATGTCGTTTCGCTACCATAGCCAGATCCGTTTGAATCATTCCCTGATTTAATGGCTCCGCTATTGTGTGGTAATCGGTACGATGACCAAATACTAAGCTATTTTCCGGCGTGAGCACCAACTGAGCGCCAGCGGCGGCTAACTTGGCCACTTGCTGTTGAATGTAAGCCAGGTTTTCCTGTTCATCTGGCCCCGATGTCATTTGAATCAGTCCCACTCTTTCCATGAGCGCTCCTCATTATTCAATTTTTTCGCGTAACGTTTCTGGCAGCTTAAACTCGCCTTTACTCCGTGATAGCTCTTTAACGACAGGCGCATCCAATGGCCCTTTCACTTCATAATTGACTTGAGTAAAGACCTCTACAACTGGTGAAATAACCGTGGTAATAGCAAGCACATATAGTGCTGTTTGCGGTGTCACTGCAAACGCCGTCAGTACAGGGATACCCGACGTAATATCAGGAACAAAGTTCACCTCTGCGTCTACAGTACGTGAGTTAAGGTTAGCCAACCCTTTGATTGTCATCTCACCCGCCACCGCATCCATCTTTATATCATTGGTAAGGAAGATACCATTTTTAATCTCACCGCTACCTTTAATCGAATTGAAGGCCATCCCGTTATCAAAGACGTCGCTAAAGTCGAGCTGCATTTTTCGGATGATAGAATCTAAGCTAAACAGACCAAGTAGGCGTGCTGCCCCACTGACATCTGAGATTTGACCTTTACCTAGCTTAGTCGAAACATGCCCTTGCAATGTGTTTACCTTCATCGACCAAGGGGAGCCATCCCACTCGACTTTAGAGTCTATCTCAAACGGTGCCTGTTGAATGCCTGAAGTAATTCCAAAGCGTTCCATTACATCACTATTGTTGTCACCAGACATCTCGATATTGAACTTAGTATGACTCATGTCCTCCGTAAGCAGCCACGAACCATTCATATCCACCTTGTTCGCACCACTTTGGAAGAGAGCTTTTTCCACTCGATTCGGTCGCCTTGACGTTGGAGGTCTAGGTGCGTTTGCCCGACTTTATAACCTTGCAACCAAAAATCATCGATTGTCAGTGTTATGTTGGGAACTTGCTCATGGAAAGCGCGTTCAAAATGACTGATTAGCTCTTTCTGATCTTTCCCCGCTTCAAACAAGGTCTTGTCTTTGTATTCGGCATCTAAAGCGGGAATGTACACATGTAGCCTGTCGAGCGCTACGGAGAGATCATAAGGTTCAATGTAGCTCGCCTCACCCGCGGCCTCCTGACTCTCAAGACTCATATGCCAGCCAAGGTTTTTACGTTTGGCAATAAAGTCGACATCATTCCATTCAATGCCCGCTAAGGTCAGCTCCCCCACATCCAATTCCACTCGATTGGGTGTTGGTATCTCCGGCGTGTTCACCTCATTAAGAGCCGCCTCACTCGCTCTTGATGTAGAACGAGAAAGCAGATCCGCCCACTGTTCAAGATCAAACTTGTCTGTGCGTATTTGAACCTGATGACCGGCTATTGGGCTAATTTTAAAACTGCCTTTACCTAAAATCAGATTTGTCGCTTTTAAAACAGGTGTGTCAGGCCGAATATCAATTTCTGCTTGATACTTCAAACTAGGCAACTGTAAGCGAGCGGTAATGCTTTCCTGATTGCCAGATGCCTGCATACTGGCTTTCCCCAGTTGATATAAGTCTTTATTCAGTGGATAAGGGTACTGACTGCTCACCATCTTAAGGTCCGCACTGGTATCAAGTTGGTAAGTAAATCCAACATCATTCAGCTGAATATCGACTCCCATACTCCACGGGGCATGCCCCTTTAAAGGCCCAATCCAGCGCTCACCGACATAAGGTGTTAGCGGTTTCAAATCCCAGTCACCGACAACATCAATATTGACGTTGTAACCTTGACCGGCATTCTCACCAGCAAAATCAATGGCAACAGGCTGCTTTAATAATTGCGCTGACAAACCGGCTGCGCTGACGACATCATTATCAAACTCGACTCGGCCAGACACGTTCTCCAGTTTCAGTGGTGGGGTTTCGATGGTGACCTGATTTTCATCCAGTTCAGCGTACCCCCAAGCACGAGCTTCCTCATCAGAACTAAACGGTATATTCAGTTGGAAACTGGATGCTACTTTGCCATCAACCTGTACCGCTGTTAACGCAGCGCCCACAGAATCAACCAATGGTGAGGCCGTCATGTAGTCACGCACAGCATTACCCTGCGCGACCGCACTCGCTTCAATTTCAATATGTCCGCCCGGTGCTAACTCAGGTATACGGCCTGTAATTCGAGTCGCACTCACGTCCATTAACCTTGCATTACGTGAGTTAAGGTACATTGCATCATTTTGGAACAGTAAATCTAACTCCAAATCCGTGATGGCAGGCCAAGCGGTATCAAAACTGAACTTCGCTTGTTTCAGGCCTACCCAAGCCTGGAACATGCCATCATTCTTATGGTATGGAAAATCACCTAGTTCACCATACCAGAGCAATTTAGCGGTATTGACTTTCCCGGCTTGAATAGCCGTAGAAAGATAATCGGTTAGGTCTCGTCCGAGCGCTAAAGCGGGCAAATAGCGCCACGTTTCACCTGCATTATACAAATCGGCTTCCGCATAGAAGGACAAAAAGGGCTTTTATCATTCGGAAAATCGAGCTTGAACGAGCCGAGCACCTGAAGATCAGGTGTTGCGGCCGTTACTTTATCTGCCCACAAGCTCCACCCATCTTTGTGATTCTGCCACACCATATCGACTTGCCCCTGCTTAATGTTCAATGGTGCCTGAAACACTTCGCCATAAGGTAATAGGTCATCAATTAAGGTCACACTTGCTTTAGCCTGATGTATATCACCTGATATTGTCGCGGCAAGATGGCGGACACCGGGTAATAATTCCCATTGTTTCATTGAACCATCAGTCAGCTGCGCAGAATAGTTGAGCGAGTTCAGTTCTTCACCATGCATTGAAATTCGTATATCTTCCACGACACCGCCTAGGTCTAAAGTTTCTAGGAGCTGGGTGGTTTGCTTCGACTCTGGTGCCAACTTAACCAATGGGGAAATGACTTTAAGGTCAAGCTGAGAGATATTCAGTAGCCAGTCTTCAGGTTGCCACTGATAAGCAATATCCAACTCAGGCCATGGCTGGCCATCCGTTTGCAGAGCAAGTGAGTGAGCATTTACTTGCCAACCTTCGCCTTTAGGCTCAAGCTGTAATATACCCGACTCAATCAGCAGTTCATGCTTACGCCCCTCTTTCCATGTCAGCTCAGAAGGTTCTAATTCGACATAGGCATTGGTTGGTTTGTTGTGTTGCAGAGTAACCCAGCTATTTAAACTCACCTGACCTTTTCAATACCCGTTTCAGATTTAAGGTATTTTGTCAGCCAAGGTGTGACCAAAACGTTGTCGACTGCTAGATAGAACTCACCGCTGACTTCAGCCAGAGAACCATGGTCAATAAAGTTGGCTTTAACCTGAGCAGAATTAAGGTTACTGTGAGCAATGCTGACCTCACCGTCTGCTATATGGCGTCGACCTTTGTTTTGCCAGAACAATTTCGCTATGTCGAGTTCACGTTTTGAGCCATCAACTCCCTGCAGCAAAATTTCAGAATCCACTAACGAAAAGCTATCTAATTGACGTAAAAGTAGCTGATCCAACTGCTGTACAACACTCTTCTGCTCACCTTGCGGCTGCATCGCCGTTTTTTGCCCAGATTGCACCCATTCTATGGAGCTGATGTCCAGCTTCAGGTTATGAATGCTCAAATCGGCAATCACTGGACGCCGATCAATCAGTGATTGAATGAGGTCAAATTCAACTTCGACTGTTTGTGCCGAAAAATGAATACCACTGCTTTCAGGCGTATTCGCACGCACATTCTGCAGTGATATCGAAGGGTGGGTATTACGCCAGAACCCACTGATCTGACCGATTTCGAAATCAAGTTCTGATCCTTTATTGACCCAGCTCTGGATAGCACTTTGGAAATGATTGAGCTGGGGCAAAGTAATACGCAATGAGGTGATGACAATAGCTAAGGTGACCATCACAGTCACCAAGAGCCATATGAATACTTGGGTGAAACGTCTAACAGTGGTGTTCACGAAAATCCTACATCATGACAACGTCAAATTGCTCTTGAATATAAAGAGGCTCTGCCTGAACCTTGACCTGTTTGCCAATAAAGACTTCCAGCTCTGCCAGTGCGTGCGATTCATCGCCTTGTAGTGCATCCGCAACGAAAGGAGAAGCATAAACCACAAACTTGTCTGCTTCATACGCCCGATTCACTCGGGTGATTTCACGAAGTATCTCATAACAAACCGATTCAACCGTTTTTACACTTCCCCGCCCCTCACAGGTTGGACAAGTAGAACATAGAATGTGTTCAATACTTTCTCGTGTGCGTTTCCGCGTCATTTCGACCAACCCTAGCTGTGTAAAACCATTAATGTTGGTTTTCACTCGATCCTTATCGAGAGCGGCCTCCAAAGAAGTGAGTACACGCTTACGGTGTTCCTCTGACAGCATGTCGATGAAATCGATAATAATAATACCACCAAGGTTACGCAGTCTGAGCTGACGAGCAATCGCCTGCGTCGCCTCAACATTGGTATTAAAAATCGTTTCTTCGAGATTACGGCGCCCCACAAAAGCACCGGTGTTAATGTCAACCGTCGTCATTGCTTCTGTTTGATCAATAATCAGATAACCACCAGATTTGAGCTCAACTTTACGCTCCAGAGAACGCTGAATCTCATTCTCGGTATCGTACATGTCGAAAATAGGTTTATCGCCATTATACAGTTCGAGCTTTTCCGTCAATTCAGGAACATATTCAGATGTAAACTCTTTGAGATTTTCAAACTCCAAACGAGAATCAACCAGTATCTTAGTCAATTCTGTACCGACAAAATCTCGGAGGATACGTTGAGATAATCCAAGCTCACCATAGAGCGTAGAGCGGGTTTTGTACTTGGTACGACGTTCATTCACCTTAGACCAGAGGCGCTTAAGAAATGCAGCATCCTGAGATAGCTCAGAGTCATGAGCGCCTTCTGCAGCTGTGCGAATGATAAAGCCGCCATCTTCATCGCAGTAATGACCGACCACTTTTTGAGGCGGTTGCGCTCATCTTCACTCTCAATACGCTGTGATACGCCTACGTGGCTAGCACCGGGCATAAATACCAAATAACGAGAAGGTAGAGTAATGTCCGTTGTCAAACGAGCACCTTTAGTACCCAATGGATCTTTCACCACCTGAACAACAATGTCTTGCCCTTGCCGAACTAACTCGGAAATATCTCTGACCTGAAACTGCTGTTTCTCATTTTCAGCCACACATTCAGTATGAGGAACGATATCAGAAGCATGAAGGAAGGCGGCTTTATCGAGACCAATATCAACAAAAGCGGCTTGCATCCCCGGTAAGACACGACTCACCTTACCTTTGTATATATTACCGACTATTCCGCGCTTTGCTTCACGTTCAACATGGATCTCTTGTAGGGTTCCCCCTTCAATCATGGCCACGCGAGTTTCACTCGGGGTCACGTTGATTAGCAACTCTGCACTCATCGGCGCACCTCAATATTTTAAATTATAAGAATTTGTGCAAGAGCTGGTCTGTTTCGAATAATGGCAGCCCCCACCACAGCGTGATAACTGCCTTCAATACGCGTAACGAAACGTCCGCCAATCCCTTGGATCCCATAGCTACCAGCCTTATCGCATGGTTCACCAGTATGCCAGTATTGCTCTATTTCATTTTCGGACAAAGGTTTAAACCAAACGTCTGTAGTCACCACTACAGTCTCTTGTTGTTCTATGGTTGCAACGGTCACTGCCGTCATTACCTGATGAGCACGACCTGAAAGTCGCATCAACATCTGTTTAGCCTGTTCCAAACTCTCTGGTTTTTCCAGAACCGTACCATCGCAGACCACGATCGTGTCTGAACCAAGCACGACGGAATCACTCTCAGCCTCTACGCCAGCCATCGCTTTATCTAAAGAAAGGCGTGATACATACTGAACGGGCGTCTCTTGATCGGCCTGCGTTTCTTCAACATCGGTGCGAATGACAGTAAATGAATAGCCCAGTTGTGACAGCAATTCTTTCCGTCTCGGAGAGCCTGATGCTAACACCAGTTTTTTCATCATTAATTACCTTATATGCCAGTGTCGTCTTACTCTACGCATCAATAGGAATAGCCATGGCCAGAGAATACAGTTGATTAATCCGCTCCAAAGTGACAGCAGATTAAACGTTATGTCCTGTATCAAATACTCACCCGAAAAGATCAAGACGTCGAGAATCATGGAAAGCACTCCAATCAGCATCGCTTGCTGCCAAAGTGCCATATTGCGTAGGACGAGGAAATTAAGTGCGACGAGGTACACCACAATTGACATCATCATACCGCGGATACCTAATGTTGAACCTAGCAGTAAGTCCCACAACAGACCGAGCACCAAAGCTGTGCCAACGTTAACTCGATGAGGTAATGCAAGTACCCAGTAACAAATCACCAGAAACAACCAAGACGGTCGCAATACATCCAATACACCAGGCCATGGAATCGTCTGCAGTGTTAAGGCAATTAAAAACGAGACGACAATGACCATCTTGCCTTTGAATACACTATTTGCCATTACCTGTTACCTCTTGCATATTGTCCGGTAATGCCTGTTGGATTTTGTTCTGACGTGAGTCATTTGGCCAGATCAACAATAGATAGCGTAGACGTTCAAAGTCTACTACGGGTTCCGCTTCAATAGCGGCAAACTCTCGTGCCGTATCACGCAGCACATCGACGACATGAGCCACAGGATATCCCTCTGGATACACGCCCCTAACCCAGAAGTCACCAATAAATCACCTTCCTGAATATCTAGGCTAATCGGGATGTGATCTAAGTTAATTCGGTCAATTTTGCTATTACCTGACGCAATAACTCGAATATCGTTACGTATCACCTGAACTGGAATTGCGCTCTGGCTATCAGTCAGTAACAACACTCTGCTATTGTGCGCTGATACAAATGTCACCTGACCAACAATGCCTTTTTCGTTAGCTACGGGTTGACCGACATAAACACCATCTATCTGGCCTTTGTCGATGACAACCTGTTGGCGATAGGGGGACGTATCCACTGCCATAACCTCAGTAACGACCTTACGCTCATCCCGCACAAACGAAGAGCCCAGTAACTTTCGAAGACGCTGGTTTTCTTCACGGTACTGATCCAAAAGCAGCATGTCGTTTTTAAGACGCAAAATTTCGCGTTTAAGCTGGTGATTACTCTCCATAAAGTCTTTGCGAATGTTGAACCGTTCATAAGCCCCGTCAAACATAGTACGAGGAACATCAGCGAGATACTGAATAGGGGCAACTACGCTGTTGAGCAAGTAGCGTACCTGTGCAAATGCGCCTAAACGACTATCAGCCAGCATAAGGCTGGCTGATATAATGACTGCGAAAAACAGGCGTAGCTGAAGTGAAGGTCCTCGGCCAAAAATAGGCTTCATTGAATATGAGTTCCTTAATCGAATCGAAGCAGCCTAGCGATATACTAGGCAAACCCGATTATTCTTCACTGAATAGATCGCCACCGTGCATGTCGATCATTTCTAGAGCTTTACCGCCACCACGAGCCACACAAGTCAGTGGATCTTCAGCAATAACGACTGGAATGCCTGTTTCTTCAGTGAGAAGGCGATCGAGATCTTTAAGTAACGCACCGCCGCCGGTCAGAACCATACCATTTTCTGAAATATCAGACGCAAGTTCTGGTGGACACTGCTCCAAGGCGACCATCACAGCAGACACGATACCAGTCAGAGGCTCTTGTAGAGCTTCGAGAATTTCATTTGAATTCAGGCTAAAGCTTCGTGGCACACCTTCAGCAAGGTTACGGCCACGCACTTCAATTTCTTCAACTTCATCACCTGGGTATGCTGAACCAATCTCGTGTTTGATTTTCTCTGCTGTCGCTTCACCGATCAAGCTACCGTAGTTACGACGAACGTAGTTGATAATGGCCTCATCAAAACGGTCACCACCAATGCGTACTGACGAGGAGTAAACTACGCCGTTTAAAGAGATCACCGCTACTTCTGTAGTACCGCCACCGATGTCAACAACCATAGAGCCAGTAGGCTCTGAAACTCGTAGGCCAGCACCAATTGCCGCCGCCATTGGCTCATCAATCAAATAGACCTCACGTGCACCTGCTCCCAGTGCGGACTCACGAATGGCACGACGCTCAACCTGAGTAGAACCACAAGGGACACATACCAAAACACGAGGGCTTGGTTTCAGTACACTATTATCATGAACTTGCTTAATAAAGTGTTGCAGCATTTTTTCGGTTACATAGAAGTCTGCAATTACGCCGTCTTTCATAGGACGAATTGCCGAGATGTTACCTGGAGTACGACCCAGCATTTGCTTTGCAGCATGACCAACAGCAGCAACACTTTTTCCTGCTCTGTTACGGTCCTGACGGATAGCGACTACTGAAGGCTCGTCTAGAACAATACCCTGTCCCTTGACGTAGATAAGAGTGTTGGCAGTACCTAAATCGATTGATAGATCATTAGAAAATATGCCACGAAGTTTTTGAACATATTCTTCGCTCGTCCTGAAAGAATTAGAAGATAGAAAATTGCACTAAATGTACCAATGCCTTGCCTTATCAGCAAGGCATTGAACTATAAACATGGACTGAAACCCGCAATTTCTAACAGATTCCTAACGAAAGTCGAAAAATCTCGTTGTCTCTAATTCTGCTCGTTCCACCAAATGACTCGATCACTCCTCGGTATAGACCAAATTGTGTCAGTCCTGAAGTGACATCATCCAGACTGCCATCGCCATTTTCATCATATTTTAGCCAAGGAAATAACAAATCCACATTGAGAGAGGTTGTGATCGTTCCAGTGCTACCAGATCCGGGAGGAGTAAACTCTATCCAAGACTCTCCACCGCTGGCTATCGCAGAAGTAAGCGAAGCATTAACCTCCGGCTGAGTAGGACTACCATTAGTCACAACCGTGTAGTTCCCCGATGTAAATACAAAGTTACCGATCCCCCAAAGCTAGTGCATGAGTCATCGGTATTGGTGTCAAAGCGATCACTTTGATAATGTTGCAGCTCCAGTCGCTGTCTCACCGTAGCAATCTCAGAGCCATAAGTGTCGTTGATAACCAATCTTCCCCAGCGTAGGGCCATAGTCCCATCTACATCATCAAAATTAATTCCTTGGCAATTACCTGAGTCATTGGGCTTTAAGCAAACACCATCGGAATCCGTCACATCACTCGCAGTTAATACCAATTGAAAGCTAGCAGTAAAAGGATTGATTGGCGTCGTTGCCTTGGTGTAATAAATCATCTCATTTTCTAGCTACCATGGTGCTGCCAGTCGCAGGTGTTCTGGTCACACTGGGTGAAGCCGCAGTGTCGAGAGCCATCGTTAGACTGTTATCCGAGAGGTAGTTACGGCTTCCCCAATTATTGCTATATCGCCACCATTCACCGATAACATAGTTACCAACAGGTGAACCATCCACGGCTTTAGGATTTAGTGTCAGTTCAGGGCTAGTCGAATAACCAAAGATTGGCCAATGTAGCTAAACTTCGGGGATTGAGAGCAAGCACCCTGCAGCACTGGCGTATTCAAAATATCAGTAGACGTCGTTGGAAGTTCGAAATACGCAGGAATAAAACGTCCTATATTCCCTGTCGTACCAGCGGTAATACTCTTAGCCGTACTTCCATAAAATGAGCTTGGTGGCGTCACAGTAAAACGAAACACACCAACCTCAGAGACCGATTGCGTCACGCTATTGGTACCATTCAAAATAGGAGTATGGCTGTAAGAGGTGGTACTAATACTGCCTGCGGTGCCTGTTGAGGGCTGCACCAAACTATGACTGATGGTAATGTTGCTATGTTTGTAGTTAGGTGTCACTTGGTTATCCTGATTGTAAGCGGTCACCTTAAGATTAAAGCTTTCCCCTGCTTTGGCGAAAACACTACAACTGGTATCGGCACTACTACAGACTCCCGGAGCCCCCAGACGAATTTTTCAGCTGTTATGGTCAGATATTTAGGGAAACTCACGAAATTCTCTGCACCTCTAAGCTCTAACCCTAATTCATCTCCAGTTCCGACATATTTTGCATTCAACTGTAAATGACCTGCATCATCATAATTGAGATTGAATTTCGTTTGACCGTTACTATCAAACGCTAAATTATAATTTGTCGCCACTAACTCACTGGTGCCAAGATCCGTATCACTTCCCGTCACATCAACAGATACTTTAGGGCTTCCGACCAAATCTGCTCCTGGGTCTAAATACTGATTCCAAAAGGGCGACACTCTTTGTCACTCCCCCAAAGCCGACATCACATTTAGTATTGCTGTCTCCCTGCTTGACAGCACTAAGCGTGACTTCAACGGATTCAGCGGCATACTTGTCTGGCATATCGATAACAAACCGCTATCAGAAAAGACTAAATTACAGTTCTGGTCGCTCCAGCTGCCACTACCAATTTGGCGTAAATTAGTAGAGAAAGGACGGGCCGGAGGGTTTGACCCCACCACATCTAACTTGATACTGCCTGGAGAATGTTTCCGTATAAAAAAGGTCTCAGAGCCACCAGTAATGGTTTGGGTTATTTCCCCCTTCCCCAGCCTCCTCCTCCAGGAACGACGGAGGAGATAAGGTAATGCTGACAGGGTCAGTGTATAACTCCTTACAGCTTTCATTTTTACATGCCTTATTGGTGACTTGTGATTTGTTGCATGTAATGCCTTGCCCAGTGTGGGTAATACGAAAATGATCGATTTGCTCTTCTATGGGGCGTGATTTAAACGCACAAACTTGGAAGTTATCAATCTCGTGGATATTGGTCACACTGCCTGTCGAGCCAGTGTAATAGAGAGTAAGAAATCATCCGGTACCGCTGCCTGATTATATTGACTATCTAAAACATTAATTGGCCCGACAATGGATTGCCAGCTACCGCTCCTATCTTACGTGATATCTCTGCCTGCGATTCATTGGTGATCCGTGAATCCACCACAATTTTATAACGATGTACCGCCCCAGAATTATTGTTATCCACGGTTGGCGACAAACAGTCACCATTCTGATTCGTTTGGCCATTGTTACATGCACCCGCTAAATAACGATAACCCGTTTCACCGACACCAGAGCCACGCATCGCAACAGATTGACGTCGCCTTCCTGGTTCACTGCCTTAGCCACCTTCATTGGAGAAGTTACCATATTCATCAATCCCCACGCCGAGCCATCCACCAGCAAACCCCGGCTCATTGGGTTTAAAACCATAACCTAGAGGGCCACCAAACGCGCCTGCTCTCGGCGTAACTAGTGCATCGGAAAGCACAACACCAATACCATCCGCGCCGGAACCATTATAGGCAAAATGATCAAACTCTATTTCAACCAAGTTATCCTTAGCAGGGAATAGACGCTGATAAGTCGACGACGTCGCTCGATCTTGCACCGCTTGAGTAAAACGCAATCGACTGCTGATCACACCTGGCATGAAAGAACCACTGCTGGTCGACGTCACCCAGAGATTAGATAGTGAGCCTGAATTGAAATCATCACTAAAACACTCCAAAGGGCAACGCTTGAGTGTCACACATACCGATAAGATTAGCGCTTTCTATCGCATCGGGCTCAACCGTTACCGTGCTGTTACCCGTTGTGACTAGCGCGCCTCCAGCAGCAAGAGCCCCTGATATTTGTGCATTACCCGCGACCTGAACGCTTCCCGCGACATACAAAATGCCATTGATTTTGTTCTGACCAGCAAGCTGCAAGCTACCTGCCACATAAATAAACAAATCTTCCGGATCACCATCAAGGTTTAACTCAGCATTCGTTAGTTGGAGAGAATCAAAATACAAACGAGTCGTTGAACCATTGGTGCTGAGTTCAACGCTATTTTGAAATCGACCAAGAGTTATAACTGTAATCGCCAGGTGTAAAGTCACTCGTTCTTAATGTAAAGCCTTGCCAACAAAGATTACTTCCTCCAAAGCGGAAACAGTCAAGATTACCAAGCTTATTATTAATAACGTCCGATGGTGGAACTAAGCCATTACCGGAATGATTTCCAGAGGGAGGATCAGTAAAGATGTCTGTACATTGAGGTACAGCATAAGCGTAAAATGGTATCATTAGACCAATCACGAAAAAACAATGTTCCTCATCATTTTCATTGCCTGACTCCTACCTCAATGACTCTTTGCAGTTGCCACCCTCCCACTTGGCACAATCCTGTTGAAACCAATTGAAAGACCTCAACATTATTATCCAGCGTTCCCAAAGAGGTACATGTCACCGAGGCCGAGCACTGAGATAAACCAGCCCCCGAAAACGAATCGTTTGCGCGGCCCCGACCTGACAGCTACCGTCCAGTAACGGTCTGATAAAAACGGCTAATTTCTATCTGTGCCGCAGAGCGTGCCGCCATTTCTGCTCTGGTTCCAATAACTGATGCAATCAGTTGATCACTACTACGCTCTTGATTTCGATTGGCGATGGCCGCCACAAACCCACCACTACAACAATGATGAAGATCACCAGAAGCAGCCCACTCCCGTTTTGACTACGGCGTGTTGTAGATAAGTGCATCATGATCAAACCTTATTTGTTCTCCATTATCAGAAAACGTAAGCTCCATCTTCACCAAACCGTTGCGTTGCAGTTGAGGTGAAGCAACAACAAAATTCACTGCAGCGAGATTCCCCACGATCTAACCCCTGACCAAGCAATGCAGGATCTAACGTCGCTCTATCTGGGGCATAGTTGGAATACCTCAATAGCTCAGTGCCAACCAAGCAAAATGCGACGGGATCACGGTAGAAATACAAACGATCCGCAGGGCTCAATGTAGTAAAACCTGCACTGACCGTTAAATTGACATTCACCATGGAAGTCATCATCACTGGCACTAAAATCAACATCTGTACTCACTTGGGCAATTTGGCCCAGCACCACTAATATTCTGCCTCAGACTCTGCCGCGTCTGTTGGGTACACCACAACACGTTCCGGCACTGATACTTTCACAACAGGAGCACTCGAATGAGGCTGACGTAGCCGCAACGGTGGGTAGATTCATGTATATAGCACTGTTTGTGATCGGCAAAATTTCAATGCAGTTATTCGCGACCACGACACTGTTGGGAATGGCTTCTCTAATCTCTCGACGTAGCCTTTCAGTAGCAAAGCGCCCTTGCTGAATCAAAGCTTCACGATTAGATGAGTCTGAGTAAACTACCAATGATTGACGCACCACTTCACCGACAAACAGCCCAACAATGCCTAACAAAGTGATGAAATAACCATTTCAATCAGAGTAAACCGCGCATCAAAGAGTCCCTTTGTCGCTGAAAATGGATAAGTGTTCCCTGACGATCAGTAATGGTAACGGTAATTCTTCATAATGTGTCCTGGTGAGAGATTCTACGCCTTGCATGGTGCCACCGATATCCTGCTCATAGAAGACAATAATGGCGACGTTATAACCTCTTGATACTCGCCACTAATAATCAGACCTGGCACATCTTGAACGGCACCGTTCAGGCCATCAAAGTCGTCGTGTATCATCATTGTATAAGGTTTTATTTGTCTCCCAAGATCAGGAACTAAGGGCGGTAGCATCTGTGCATAAATCTCGGTCGATAGTCGCAACGAGGGGAACACATTCCAAGGTAAACCACCATTTATTTAGAGGTTTGCTTGATCAAAATTACGGCCCAGCATCTCATCAACACCGCGCGGCCTAACTCCGCCGCTTTCACCGATAAACCTGCTCAGCGCTGTTTGCCTTTAGGAAACAGCCGTGATCGATACACCACTGATCGCGCGATGCCCATAATCCCGATAACGATCACCATTTCCAATAACGAAAAACCGTTATGTCTAGCAGCTTGTCGGGTTCATAAAAAAATCCTTCTGAATTAATACAAATAAATCG